>JALHUG010000125.1 GCA_022866185.1 Dehalococcoidia bacterium | reverse complement strand
CGGCGGACGGCGCAGACGACGTAGTCGACCTCGTCGGGGATGTCCAGAAGGCTCATGTAGTTGGGGATGCCCATGGCCTCGATGCCGGGGATCTCATCCTCTCTGATCTGGACAGAGTAGACCTTGCCCACGAAGACTTTCAGGGCGCTCAGCCAGAGGTAGCCCATGGCCCGCTTGTCGCCGATCACGGCCACCGTGCGGGGATTGAACGCGCGCTCCAGCTTCTGGTGCAGGTCGGTCACGGCTCAGCGCCTCTCTAGGAGAGGACGATGCGGGCGTCCACGGCCAGGGCACCATCCTTGTAGGCGAAGATGGGGTTCAGGTCCAGCTCCCGGATCTCGGGGTGCTGCTCGACGAAGGCCGAGAGACGCATCAGCATGTCCTCCAGGGCGGCGAGGTCGGCGGGCTCCTGCCCCCGAAACCCCTCGAGCACGGGGAAGCCACGGATGTCGCGGATCATCTGGCGAGCGTCTCGCGGCTCCAGGGGGACAATGCGGAAGGCGACGTCCTTCAGCACCTCCACGAAGACACCCCCCAGGCCAAACATGAGCACCGGCCCGAACTGGGGGTCCGTGGTCATGCCCATGATCACTTCCACGCCGGGCCGGGCCATCTTCTGCACCGATACGCCCAGGACGGTGGCCTCCGGCTGGGCGCGGCGGGCCGCCGCGACGATTTCGTCGAAGGCCGCTGCCACTTCCTCCTCCGAGCCCAGGTTGAGCTTCACGCCGCCCACATCGCTCTTGTGGCTGATGTCGGGCGAGACGATCTTCAGTACGACGGGCAGGCCGATCTGGCGGGCGGCGGCGACCGCCTCCTCGCGGGTGGCCGCGAGCTGAGCGTGAGCGACGGGGATGCCCGCCTCCGCCAGGATCAGCTTCGATTCCACCTCGGTGAGAATGCTGCGCCCCTCGCTCTTGGCCTTATCGATGATGTTGGTGGCGCCCATGGGCGTTCATGCCTTCCTTCGTTTCAGCGAGATGCAGGCGGTGCCTATGATAGGGAAGGTTGAGGATAGGATCAACCAAGCGCTAGGGGAAGGTCAGCCCTCGCTGAGGGAGCGCTGGATGGCCTTTCCGTAGTATCCCCAGTAGGCCGGCGGCAGGAGGCGGCCCACCGCAACCATCACCTGCTCGCGAGCCTGGCGATCCTGTTCCTGGCGCGAGCCCTCCTTGGCCACGGATAGGGCAAAGGGCTCGCCGAACCTGACGATCAGGGTGCCATCTTCCTCCCACACGCCGATCGGCAGCAGCGGCAGGCCGCGCTCGCTCAGGGCCCCGAGAAACAGCCCGCTGCCCTCCAGGGCCTCTCGCAGGATGCCCGAGCCGCCCGCCTCGGGCATGAGGCCGATGGGCACCCTCTGGGCGATCCTGGCGATGCGTCGTAGAACAGCGGCTCGTCCCACGGCTAGAGAGGCCCGGCGGGGCATGACCACCAGTCCGTAGGCCTTGCTGATCCGTCTGAATACCCAGCGGGTGAGCCCGGTCGGTATGGGAATGGGGCCGATACGGTGCCCATACCACTCGCTGGTGATTACCCAGCGGATGCCAGGGGAGAGGGATCGCCGTTCGGCGATGACGGTGGCGATGAACATGCCACAGTGGTAGACATGTAGGCCGGGGCGGTCATAGTGATTGGCCACCAGAACGAAGGGGCCCTCAGAGGGCACGTTCTCCAGCCCCCGCGCCTGCCGGCGGTAAGGGTTAGCCGCCATCACCGTCTGGCTGTCCTTCAGGAGAGAGCGTCGCCGCCTCAGGAGGAGGTCCAGACCAAAGCGGGCAAGCGGCAGGCGAGGAAACTCGTAGCTGGGTCGGCTCAGATTTGCTGGAGATGATTCACATGGGCCACTAGACTTGACAGATGTGGTAAAATCATTCATGCGTATTAGCGTGTTAATAGACTAGGGGAGGGGAATGGTCGACACCCCGTTCGATAACTACCTAGATCTAGTGGAGGCAGCACGAACCCTGGGCATTCACCCCCAGAGTCTCCGGCGTCTGATCAAGCAGAAGAAGGTTCCCGCCCTCTTGTTCGCTGGCAAGTACCTCATCGAGCGCGACAAGCTGGAGATGTTCAAGGCCAACTACGACCCCCGCCCCGGCCGCAAGCCCGTCCGCCGCCTGCTCTGAGTGTCCCCAGCGGCCACTGCTACCTGGGAGGCTCGATGCCGATCTCCTCGTTGACGTCGGTAATGTCCATCTCGAGTTCGGCCTCCATATCCTGGCCGGACTCATCGGTCCCTGCCACATGTGCCTGCAGACGCACAGGCCAGCCTCCGTCTTCCGCCAGCCACAAATCGAGACTCAACTCGTCTATGTCGCCCGTCGTCTCCGTTTCGCCAAACAGGGAGGCGAGCTCCTCGAAGCTAGCCTCGTCGATGCCGCAGTGGACAGAGGGACCGCCGTTCACCGTCTCTTTCTTCTCGCTGCTGCAGGTCAGCCCACTGGCCCCTTCCTCGAAGCTGCCCCACATGGCTTCGGCTAGGCTCATGTCCGAGAGGTCGCCTTCGAAGGTGTCGGGGCCCATGACCATGTCACCCCACTTCATCCACTGCTGGTCTCCGATGACGGTCATCGAGATTTCGTCAGTGAGGCCACCAATGCTCATATTGGCCTCGGCCTTATCCGGCGCCACGAACGCCCCGACAATCTCCATGTGTATGGTCTCGGGCATGGTGCCCGACTCCTCGCCTGTCAGGCCGCCGAAGCTCTCGGTCAAGGCGCTCCCCAAACCTTTCAGATCCATCGTCATGGTGTAGCGGTAGCTGTCCAGACCGCTGAGGGAACCGAAGGCTTCCCCGGTGGGGGTGGGAGTGCGCTTGGCAGTGGCCGTGGGGGTGCGCTTGGCAGTGGCCGTGGCCGCTACAGTGGCGGTGGCACGTGCCGTGCCCGCCGCAGCAGCGGTGGGAGTTCCTGCGGCCGCTGGTGCATTTTCGTCGTTTTCCTTTTCGTCTCCACCTCCGCCACAGGCTGTAAGACAAGCGACTGTCAAGATAGTGACCATGGCAAGAGATAAGATTCGCATATGTCCGACTCCTTCCCTTCCCGCCGCTAGGCAGGCCCTCGTTTGCAGAAGTCTAGCACTTCGGGTGGGCTAGGTCAAAAAAACAGACCCATCCCCATTGGTTCGCCGTTGGTGGTTTAGTTCTCGACCCCCGCCTGTCCTCCGAAGGCGGATGCGCCTCCGGCGCAAAGGTGGGGGCATCGGATTCGCCTCCCCATGCCCCAGCCTTGAGGCTGGGGTTGTGTGCGAACCTGGGAGTTCAGAACCCACCAATCGTGAACCAATTACGCCCCATCCTGTGAATCCTGCGATCCATTGGAAGACGAACTTTTCCCCCTGGTGTTACAGCGATTTGATGGCTGTCGATCAGGCGGGGCGGCGGGACAGGATGTAGTCGATGCTCTTGCGGTACCAGTCTTCCTCGATCCTACCGCTGGCCATCAGGTAGTTGAGCATCGGCTCCAGGCCGAGTATGGATATGAGGTTGTAGCCGTTGGCCTTCAGGCGGTCCTTGGCTCCCTCGTGGCGATCCAGCAGAACCACCGCGTCCTTCACTTTCAGGCCAGCCATCCCCAGGACGGCAGCCGTCTCGATGATGTTGCCACCGCCGGTGACGAGATCATCGATGAGAAGGACTGTCTCACCCCGTTCGTATGTGCCCTCTATGAACGGGGTAGAGGCGTCGCGGTCCTTGGACGGGTGAACATACACCATGGGCACGTCGGCGATGAGGGAGAAGACGGTGGCTAGGTGCAACCCACCGAAGGGGATGCCCGCCACCCGATCGAAGGGGGCGACGCGGGGGTGGAGCATCCTCTGGAGAGTACGCACGTCTTGGTAGATCAGGCGAGCCGCCCGCCTCAGGGCTTTGGGCTTGCTGATCAGCAGGCGCACGTTGACGTAGACGGGGGAGTGGAGGGTCGTCCTTCCCAGGGTGAAGTCGCCAAACTGGACAGATCCCAGATCCCACAGGGTCCTGGCCAGCCACAGATTACCGGCAGCGCGAGGAGCAGAACGACCCATATCACCCCGCCTCTGCTCGAACTAGAGAGGGCCTCGCCGCAGAAGAGGCAGCCCCCGCGAGCAGAGGCCCCAAGAGTGGCAAAACGATATCACTACGCCTAGGCGCTGTCAAGCTGCCGTTGGTGCTTCATCCGGGCAGGGCTCGGCGCCAACGGCGGACGACCTCACGGTTGACGCAGTGGGGTGGCACCTGGCCTCGCAGAGCCGCGAGCAGATTGTCCACAGCCATCTTGGCCATGCCCAGGCGGGTGGCGACGCTGGCGCTGGCAATGTGCGGTGTGATGATGATGTTCTCCAGGGCCAGGAGGGGCTCGTCGGGGGCGATGGGTTCCTGCTCGCTGACGTCGATGGCGGCAGCGGCGATGCGCCTCTCCTTGAGGAAGCGCCACAGGGCTCGTTGATCCACTGCCGCCCCGCGGGCAGTGTTGATGAGAACGGCTGTAGGTTTCATGAGCGACAGCTCTCGCTCGCCGATAAGGTGGTGAGTCTCGGCAGTGAGGGGCACGTGCAGACTGACGAAGTCGGACTCCGCCAGAAGCTGCTCCAGCTCCACATAGGCCAGGCCGTAGCGGCGCTCCTCTTTGAGCCTGCGGATCGCATCGTGATAGAGGACGCGCATGCCGAAACCACGCCCCCTCTTGGCCACCTCCAGGCCGACGCGGCCCAGGCCCACCAACCCCAGGGTGGCGTCGTGCACGTCCTGCCCCAGGAGGATTTGCGGCCCCCACGTCTGCCAGCGACCCTGGCGAGTGTAGCGGTCGGCCTCTACCACGCGGCGAGCGGCGGCCAGCAGGAGGGCGAAGGCGAAGTCGGCCGTGGTCTCGGTCAGGATGCCGGGCGTGTTGGTCACCAGGATCGCCCGCCGGCTGGCCTCCTGCATGTCGATGTTGTCGTGGCCAACGGCCATGTTGCTGATGACGCGCAGTCGCGGTGCCGCCGCCATGATCGCGGCATCGATGCGGTCGGTGAGGAGGGTGAGGAGGGCATCAGCATCCGCCGCCTCCGCCAACAGGACGTCCGGCGGCGGTGGCAGCTCGCCCGGCCAGACCCTCACGGTCGCCACTTCTGCCAGCGGATCGAGGGCCGCGCTGGGAAGTTCGCGCGTGACGAAGACCTTGGCCTCCCTCATCTCTGCCATATTCACCTCTTGCCATGCATGATACCCTAGCAGCGAGCCGCGCTGTCAATCGGCGGGGCTAGCGGGAGGCCGGTTCGCCGTTGGCGCCTGATTCTCGACCCCAGCCTGAAGGCGATCAAGAAAATAAGAACACCCCTGAGGGTTGAAACCCTCAGCTTTGGGGAAGCTGCGGGATTTATCCCGCAGAGGTGAATTTAAATAGTTGAACGCCATAAGGCGGGGGCATCAGATTCGCCTCCCCATGCCCCAGCCTTTAGGCTGGGGTTGTGTGCAAGCCCAGAACCCCCAATCATGAACCAGTTGCAGCCTGCAGGGGCTAGCGGGACGGGGCCACCAGTTGCTAGAATGCTTGAAGGAGGGAGCGAGGCGTGGATCCCTTTGCCATCGTCTGCGATAGCAGCCATGACCTGCCGCCGGACATCAGCGAGAAGCTGCGCCTCACGGTGGTGCCCTACACCATCAACTTCGGCACGGAGAGCAGCCTCGATGACGGTGTGCTGCCCCTGGAGGAGTTCGCCCAACTGCTCGACCGCTACGATAAGGGCAAGGGATATCCCACCACCGCGGCGCCTGCCCCCTCTCGCTTCGCCGAGGCGTTCATGTCCCACATCAAGCAGGGCCTGTCGCGGATTCTCACCGTCACCATCTCCCACAAGGTGAGCAATACCTACGATGCTGCCGTTCAGGCGGCGGAGATGGTGGAGAAGGAGTATCCCGACTCAGAGATCGAGGTGGTGGACTCCCTCAGTGGCTCGATGGTGGAGGGCATGCTTGTCCTGGAGGCGGCCCGTGCGCGCGACCTGGGCCATCCCCTCCACGAGGCCAAGCGCCTGTTGGAGAACATGCGCGGAAATCTGCGCCTGATGGTAGCCTTGGAGACGACCAAGTACCTGGCGAAGAGCGGACGGGCTCGCCACTTCCAGTATCTGCTCAGCAATGCCCTGCAGATCAGACCGATCATCACCGCCAGGGACGGGGCTTTGGCTCTCTGCGCCAGGGTGCGGGGGCGCATGGAGAGGGCCGTCGATCGCATGGTTGACGAAGTGCAGCAGACCTACAGGTCGGGCGTAGTCTCGGTGGTGGAGGGAATGGCACCCGACCTCAAAGAGATGGTTGTCCACAAGCTCTCCCAAAGGCTGGGCCTCAACAGGGAGCAGATCCTAGAGACCAAGATGACGCCCGCCTTGCTGGTCCACGTGGGTAAGCGGGTGGTGGGCGTCGTCTGGGAGCAAGAGCCGGAGCCAGAGCCCGATCCCCAGCCTTCCTAGCGATCTGCGAGCGCTGCAGCATTGACCAGGTTCCTCCTCTTCGATGTCGACAAGACCCTAGTGGATAGCGACGGCGCCGGCGGTCGGGCGATGAACCTGGCCTTCGCCCAGCTCTTCGGCATCGACGATGGCTTCGCCGGCATCAGTTTCAGCGGCCGCACCGATACGGCCATCCTCCGCGAGGCCGTCGGCGTCCACGGGCT
>JALHUG010000124.1 GCA_022866185.1 Dehalococcoidia bacterium | reverse complement strand
GATGCCTCGCGGTGGCACGTTGATCACCCGCAGGAGGCAGACGGCATCGAAGGGGTTGTGAACCAGGCGCAGGTAGGCCAGCAGGTCCTTGATCTCCCGCCGCTCGTAGAAGCGGGTGCCACCCACCAGGCGATGGGGGATGCCGCGGCGGACGAAGGCCTCCTCGAAGGGGCGGGACTGGGCGTTGGTGCGGTACATGACGGCGAAGGCGCCCGGCGAGTAGGAGCCGTCCTTGGTGAGGGCTTCCACCTCTTCGGCCACGAAGGTCGCCTCCTCCTCTTCGTCGTAGGCCTCGCGCACCACCACCCGCGAGCCACGCTCGTTCTCCGTCCACAGGCTCTTCTCCTTGCGCTGGCGGTTGACGCTGATGACGTTGTGGGCTGAACTGAGAATGGTCTGGGTGGAGCGATAGTTCTGCTCCAGGTAGACGACGCGGGCGCTGGGGAAATCCCGCTCGAAGTTGAGGATGTTGCGCAGGTCGGCCGCCCGCCAGGTGTAGATGGACTGGTCGGGGTCGCCCACCACGCAGATGTTGCCGTGGCCGCCGGCGAGCTGGCGGGCGAGCACGTACTGGGCGATGTTGGTGTCCTGGAACTCGTCGATGTGGATGTGCAGGTAGCGCTGGGCATACTTGTCGAGGACGTCGGGGTGCTCGCGAAAGAGCTCGACGGTCTTCATCAGGAGGTCGTCGAAATCGACGGCGTTGTTCTCCTCCAGCGCCTTCTGATAGCGCTCGTACACCCGCGAGACGACCTCCTGGAAGTAGTCGCGCACCAGGAGGGCGTAGGCCTCGGCGGTAGCCAGCTCGCTCTTGGCGCGAGAGATGGTGGACAGGACGGCCCGCGGCGACGTGCGGCGGGGGTCGAGGCCCAGCTCCTGCATCACCGGCCGGACTACGGCGAGCTGGTCGGACTCGTCGTAGATGGCGAACGCGCGCGACAGGCCGATGCGCTCGCCGTCGACGCGCAGGATGCGAGCGCAGACGGCGTGGAAGGTGCCGAGCGTTATGTCGCGGCCAATGTCGGGACCGACGAGGGTGAAGACGCGGTCGCGCATCTCGCGGGCGGCCTTATTGGTGAAAGTGACGGCCAGGATGCGTCGGGGGTGAACGCGCTCGTGCGTGATGAGGTAGGCGATGCGGTGGGCGATCACGCGGGTCTTGCCGCTGCCGGGCCCCGCCAGGATAAGGAGAGGCCCCTCGGTGATCTCCACAGCCTGGCGCTGAGCCGGGTTCAGGCCCGTGAGTACGTCCATCCACCCTCCCAACGGCATTCTAGCACCGGCCGCGGAGGTCATTCAACGCTTGGGTTCGTAGCTGCAGACCCGATGGCGTTCAAGAGAATAGGAACACCCCTGAGGGTTGAAACGGCAGTAATATACTTGACTCAGTGGCCCAGATGTGTTATGCTCTTCATGTAGATAGGAGTGAAGAGCATGAACACACAACCAAGAACCCTTGTCGAAGCCATCCGCCACTTCTCCGACCCTGACGTTTGTCAGGACTTCATGGTTAGCCTGCGATGGCCGTCTGGTACGGTGACTTGCCCCACCTGTGGGCGTGATGACGTTCGCTATATCGCGACTCGCCGCCTGTGGGAATGTAAGGACAAGCACCCCAAGCGGCAGTTCTCGGTCAAGGTGGGAACCATCTTTGAGGACAGCCCCATTCCGCTGGACAAGTGGCTTGCTACCATCTGGATGATTGCCAACGCCAAGAACGGCGTCAGTTCCTATGAGATTCACCGCTCCATCGGCGTGACTCAGAAGACCGCGTGGTTCATGCTCCACCGCATCCGGCTCGCCATGCAGTCCGAGTCCTTTGACCGGATGGACGGAGAGGTTGAGGTTGACGAAACCTTTATCGGCGGCAAGGCCCGCTTCATGCACAAGGATCGTCGCGAGCGGATCAAGGGCCAGGCTCGCCGCACCAGCGTCATCGGCAAGACTGCTGTCATGGGCTTGTTGGAGCGGCACGGGCCAGACGGCCACAGCCGCGTTGTCGCCAAGGTCATCCCGAATACCAGCCGTCGCGTCCTTCGCTCCATAGTCAGACGGAATGTCATGACTGGCGCGGATGTGTTCACCGACGCTCACCCATCCTACATCTTGCTTCGTGACGAATACGCTCACCAAGTCATTGACCACGCTGAAAGCTACGTCAGGGGCCTGGTTCACACCAACGGACTGGAGAACTTCTGGAGCCTGCTGAAGCGGGCTATCAAGGGCACCTACGTCAGCGTTGAGGCGTTCCACCTGTTCCGGTATCTCGATGAGCAATCCTTCCGTTACAACACCCGCAAGACCGTTGACGCCGATCGCTTCCAGCGCGTGGTCGGCTCCATCATCGGCAAGCATCTGACCTATAATGGGCTGATTGGAGCCACTACGACGCCAGCGTAAGAGAGGTAGGCTAGAGTATGGCGAAAGAGAACCCAGATACGAAACCGAAGGCGACGACGCCATTCCGGAAGTTCGAGCAACTGGCGAAGAAACTGGTGCGCGTGCCGAAAGCGGTGATTCAGGACAAGAAATAAAATGAATCACTTCGGCAACTCGGAGGCCAGTTGGTCCATAAAAGATTGGACACTGCCGAAAATGGCCAAAGCTTGGCGCTCATCGTAATTGACACGTGAATGCATTACGTGATTGCGCCAAGCGTCCTTGAATACCCCGAAATGCGCTCTCACCTCAGAATAGTATTGGAGTCTTCGATCCCGTGCGGCAGTCCGTTTCTGCTGCCGCATGATAGCCAATGCCTTGTCGAGATTACCTAGCAGGGTGGCCCACTCCTTGGTTTCGATCTTCTTGACGTGAAGCCTGCGTGCCAGAACGCGAAGAGCCAGCTCTACGGCTCTCATGAGGTGAAAAACAGCCGCCGTCCATTCGTCCAGCGCGATCAAGCGCGATCAAGCGACCAGCAGCCGCTATGTCATAAGAAGCATCTGGGAAAACTTCGGCGACATGAGGGCTGAATATGGGATACGCCTGCTCATAAAAGCGCCGCCGGTCTTCTGGAATCATGAGGAAATATGGTGTCGCCAATTCCGCCGTGATGTCATTGTGCAGTTCTTGAAATAGCACCATCGCTTGGCTGACTGTTATGGGGTCGTCCGCATTCTCAATCCGGTTTTTTAGGCGCCCGATCTTGAACCGTATTCGCTGGGAAAGCGGCATTTCATCAGGGTTCACCACCAGTTGATCCAATGCTTTTACCATGCCGACCTTTACATCATAAGATAGGGAAGCGATTGTTCTTTCGCCGCCGTGATGTTCGATATCCGCCACCCAGAACCCGAGAGCGCTAACTTCCATGGCGAGATCGCGCATCACAGTCGTAACTAAGCCCGCGTAGAAACGAATCATGTCGTATGGAGTGAATAGCTCGAATCTATTAGCCACCCAAGGTGCAATTGGCCCTGGTTCAGTATGCCCTAGAATTCGCACTGAGTCAAGTATATTGTTGCCGTTGAAACCCTCAGCTTTGGGGAAGCTGCGGGATTTATCCCGCAGAGGTGAATCTAAATAGTTGACCGCCTTCAGGTCTGCCGGGCGACGGGCAGGGCTTGCGCCGGAGGCGCATCCGCCTTCGGCGGAAAAGCCCTGCAGCTACCGGCGTCGGGGTCACTCAAGGACGACGGCGCAGGCTGCGCACTGAGGTGGCAGCGTTTCAAGGCTCTCCAGTGTTATGTCGAGCCCTGCCCGCCTGAGGAGGATGGCGAGCGCCTTTAGCGGCAGGCCCACGACGTTGCAGTAGCAGCCGTCGTAGGCAGCCACGGGGTGGAACGCCTCGTCCTGGATGGCGTAGGCGCCGGCCTTGTCCAGCGGGTCGCCGCGGGCCACGTAGGCGGCGATCTCGGCGTCGGTGTAGTGGCGCATGCGGACGTGAGTGGTGACGTGGTCAGCGAGGCCAGGAGTCACTTCAAGGCTCTTGCCGGACCACAGCCTGTCCGCCATGCGGACTCCGCCTCTGCGGATGGCGGAGAAGGCTGTGGCATCGATGCCCCCGCCTTGAGGCGGGGGTCGCCTCTCCCTGAGGGCGAGCTGGCCGGCGTCCACCACGGCCAGGCCGGTGATCACGCGATGCGTCTTTCCCCTCAGGCGACGGAGCGTCGCGGTGGCCTCTGAGCTATCCTTGGGCTTGCCCAGGATGGCCTCGCCGTCCACCACGATGGTGTCGGCGGCGATGACGATGCCTTCCCCTTCCTCTCCAGCCACGGCCTCCGCCTTGGCCAGGGCCAGGGTCTCGGCCAGCTCCTCGGGCCTGCCCGCGGCCGTAGGGGCAAAGTCCTCCTCTACGCGGGGGATGACCACTCGGAAGGGCAGGCCGAGGTGGGCCAGGAGTTGGCGTCGCCTGGGCGAGCGCGAGGCAAGGATGAGCATGGCCAACCGGCTAACCAGCTAACCAGCTAACCAGCACGCCGCCAAACCGGCGGGGCCAAACTGCGCCCGGTCACCGAAGGTCGTCATTCTGAGGGGAGCGAAGAATCTTTTCCGCGATGCTAGACCCTTCGCTTCGCTCAGGGTGACGGCCCGTCGCCTGTTGGTTTCCCGGTTCATGGTGCTACGCCTAGTCCCGCACCAGCGTGGCCACGCACTCGATGTGGAAGGTCTGAGGGAACATGTCCACCGGCTGCACCTCGTGCAGGCGATAGCCGCCCTGGCAGAGAGCGCGCAGGTCGCGGGCCAGGGTGGCGGGGTCGCAGGAGACGTAGACCAGCCTGGCCGGCGGCCGCTTGAGGACGGCGGCGATGGCATCGGGGTGGCAGCCCACGCGGGGCGGGTCGAGGATGGCGGCATCGAGGTGCTCAGGTATCCCCGCCAATACCTGCTCCACTTTCCCCTGATAGAAGACGATGTTCTTGATCCCCGCCTGGTTGATCACCGCATCGGCCACCGCCGACGGCGACTCCTCGATGGCTAGCACCCTCTCGACGTACGGCGCGAGCAGCACGGCGAAGGTGCCCACGCCGGCGTAGGCATCCAGCAGCAAGTGGTCGTGGGCGAGGGCCAGCTTCTCGCGCACCACCTCTATCAGCACCTCTGCCTGGCGGGTGTTCACCTGGAAGAAGGAGGCGCCCGAAATGCGGAAGCGCCTGCCCAGAAGCTCCTCCTCGTAGGAGGTCTGACCCGACGGAATCGAATCGTCGATCGCCTTCAACGAGGGGTGGATGAGGGCCTGCCCCGTCCTGACGCCGTAGCGAATGGCCACCTGATGCAGGCCAGCGCACTTGCCCTGGAGCCGCTCCAGCACACCGTTGATCCAGGGGTGCATGATGCGGCAGTGGTCGATGGGAACGAAGCGACGCCTCAGCAGGCTAACGAATCCCAGTTGGCCCTGGCGATCGGTGCTGAAGCGAGCGTGATTGCGATAGTGCCAGCGCTCTTCCGCCGTCAGGGTGGCTGCTACCGGCGGCTCCTCGAACTTGCCGATACGGCGCAACTGCTCGCCGACGATGCGAGCCTTGAGCTCGGCCTGGAAGGGGTAGTCGATGTGCTGCCACTGGCAGCCGCCGCAGGTGCCGAAGTAGGGACAGGAGGCCTCCACCCGATGGGGCGAGGGCGAGAGAACCTCCACCACGCGGCCCATCAGGTAGTCCTTGCTGCGCCGCTCGATCTCCACCACGGCTTCCTCGCCGGGGATGCCATAGGCGGCGAACACCACCTGGCCGTCGTGGCGGGCGATTGCCCGTCCCTCGAACGCCATGTCGGTCAGGCTGAGGCGCAGCTTTTCGGTCTCGCCGGGGTCAACGGCTCTGGTCGCCTCTTTCATGGGAATTGCAGTCAGGGAAGTCCATTCCAGTTTATCCTCAAAAGGCTCGCATGGCCAAGGCAGTCCTGAGATGACAGTGCCAGAGAAGGCGTGGTATAATCGGCCAGCTTAGGAAACGAGGAGAGGAGCATGGACTGGCCGGGAGGTAACTGGCAAAACATAGCAACCCTGGCGGCCACCATCGCCGTGGCCTACGTGTTTGTCCTGTGGATAAGCATCATCGCTTGGACCTATCGGGACATCCGCGACAGGAGCCGCGACGCCGCCTTCCAGATAGTGGCTGTCCTCCTCGTCCTGGTGTTCAATATCGCTGGCTGGTTCATATACATGCTCCTTCGGCCCAGCGAGACGTTGGCCCAAGCCTATGCCCGCTCGCTGGAGGAGGAGGCTCTGCTACAGGAGCTGGAGGAGCAAGGCATTTGCCCCTCCTGCAAGCGCTACGTGATCGCCGATTTCGTCATCTGCCCCTATTGCCGCACCCAACTCAAGGAGCCCTGCGCCAACTGCAGCCGCCCTCTGAGCTTCAACTGGGTGGCTTGCCCCTCCTGCGCGACCCCGAAGACGAAAGTCGCCGCCTCCTCCCAGAAAGAGATGAAGCCGGTCTCGCAGACGGGGGAGGCTCGGGAGAGCGCCGAGAGGCAGCGCGCCGCCTCGCCCTAGGCTGTACTGCCTCCGAGATTTAGCGACGCACGCGCCTCTTTCTAGGCGCCTGTTTGGTCTACCGAAGAGACCCTTGACGCCCTGTCATTCTGTAGCTGAGATTCTTCGCTTTGCTCAGAATGACGCGACTTGCTTCTGTCGCCCTAAGCGTAGCGAAGGGCCTCACCCTCTCGATGGCCGAGACGAGTCAGCGGTGGTGGGCGCTAGAGAATGGCTTAGAGGCTATCCCCCCTCATGCGGAGATAGTGGCCACCGCACTGCCGAGAACCACCTCACCCCGCTCCTTCGTCTTGGCCTGGACGATGATCTGGGTGCCGCTATCCTTCCACATCTCGGTGATGATCGTCTCCCCAGGGAAGACCACACCCGAGAAGCGGACGTCCAGCCCCTTGAGCCGGTCGGGGTCGCCGCCGCAGTACTTCTGGATGACGGCCCGTCCCACATGGCCAAAGGTGCACAGGCCATGCAGGATGGGCTTGTCAAAGCCCGCCATCTTGGCGAAGTTGGGGTCGATGTGCAGCGGGTTGCGGTCGCCCGAGAGGCGATAGATCGCCGCCTGCTGCGGCAAGGTCTTCATCTCCACCATCTCGTCCGGTGCCCGCTCCGGCGGGACGTTCCTAGGGCCGCTGGGGCCACGGTCGCCGCCGAATCCGCCCTCGCCCCGGATGAACGCGCCAAACGTGTTGATGCAGAGGACTTCCCCTGCCTCATCCTTCGTTTCAGCATCGGTCACTACTAGGGCCCCACGCCCCTTGTCGTATATGGCTCTGACGGTGCCCACGGTGATGACCTTGGCCTTCCTGGGGAAGGGCTTCTTCACCTCGAGGCGCTGCTCGCCGTGAAGCAGCATCACCGGGTTGAGCTTGCCCACGCTCACCAGACCCGCGAGGGCCGGAAAGGCGGGGACAACGCCGAAGGTGGGGATAACCTTGAGGCCCGGCTCGTAGACGTACTGGAGCTCGTCGGCGCCGGCGCCTATGCCCAGGGCATACAACATGACGTCCCGCTCGTCATATTCGAAGGTCGTGGGTGGGAGCTTCTGACCGACCAAATTGAGATCAATCGCCATAGTTCATCCCTCCTCCCCCTTGCCAGGGGTGTGATTACATTTTGCTACTGAGCCTGGGAGTTCTCCTCCCAGATTGCGAAAACGTTGCCCTCCGTGTCAAGGGCCTGAGCGAAGTAGCCCATCGTCGGCACAGCCATCTTGGGAACGACAATGGTGCCGCCGGCCTGCTGCACCTTCTTCGCGTACTCATCTACGGACTCGACGAGAATGTACAGCACCGGCCGTTGCTCGGGCACCACCCGCTTCATCATGCCTCCGGCCAGCTCGCCCTCGCCGGTTTGGATGAGATGATACCCCTGCGAGCCGGTGTCGACGATCTGCCAGCCGAAGATGCTCTGATAGAAGTTCTTGGCCCGCTCCAGTTCATCGACCGGAATCTCGAAGTGGCAGATGGGGTGAGCCATGATTCACCTCCTGCGCGCTGTCCACTGTTCGCTACCCTCAAGCCCCGCGCAGCCCGACTCTCTATGATACGCACAAGGCTCACCCTGGGGATAGAGGGATGAGCTGGCTTGCCAGCAATTTTGGGGCTGCCGTGTGCACTCCCGTCCTCACCGCTACGTCTTGACAGCTTCGAGATTTTCTGGCATGATGCGGGCGCTGGCCTGGGGAAAGGGGCAATTCCGATGCGTAGCGACACAGAGCGACTTCTCCTCATGGTGGCGGCCCTCATTGGCGCCCTTGCCCTATTTGTGGCGGGCTTCTTCATAGCGGCGGAGATGCGTTCGGCGGTCGCCAGCCCTGCTGCTGCCACAACAGGCGGGGGCTGCTACACCAACTGGAACGCGGACACGTGCGCGGCTGGCTACACGGCGGTGTCAACGGGTCTGTGGACTGTGGTGGTGTCGGGGGGGGGGGGAGTGG
>JALHUG010000123.1 GCA_022866185.1 Dehalococcoidia bacterium | reverse complement strand
GGCCAGGAGGTGGAGGACATCATCCGCGTTCTGGATACACGGATGGTCCAGGCACTCCAATAGAAGGCGGCTTCGCCGCCCTTACTCGTGGTGCAGGGCCTCGATGGGGTTGAGGCGAGAGGCATTGTAGGCGGGATAGATACCAAAGAAGAGGCCGATAACCGCAGACACGCCAAAGGCCAGGATGATGGACACCGCCGAGACATCCGCCCGGACGCTCTGCTCCAGGATGGTGCGGCCGTTCGCCAGCGTCGAAAGCGAAATGCCGAGAATAACCCCGATGCCTCCACCGGCCATCGTGACCATCAGAGCTTCAACTAGGAACTGCCTGAGAATGTCGCCCTGCGTCGCTCCCATCGCCTTGCGGACGCCTATCTCGCGGGTGCGCTCCGTGACCGAGACCAGCATTATGTTCATGATGCCGATGCCGCCGACGGCAAGCGAGATGCCGGCGATGGCCGCCATCGCCGCCCACAGCGTCTGGGATATCTCAGTCTCGGCGGCCTTCAAGCTGGCCACCTCGGTCTGGCTGAGAATCACGAAGTCATCCTTGTCCACGTTGTGACGCTCGCGGAGCAAGGCTGCTATCTCCTTCTCCGCTCGGCCGAAGTCACTCCTGTCCCTAACCTTTACCGAGATCTGGAACACGTTGCTGAGCCCCTGAGGATTCCTCAGGATGGGAATACGGGCCTGCATCGTCGGCAGGGGTATGAACATCAGGTCATCCTCATCGCCGGTGGTCGTGGCTCCTTTCGGCTCCATGACGCCGATCACGCGGAAGTTGAAGACGATCATGCCGCCAGGGCCCACCGCGAGGCGCACCGACTTGCCGACCGGGTCGGCGTCAAGGAAGAGCGTATCGGCCAGCCTGTGCCCCAGGACAGCCACAAGGCCTTTGCGTTCAATGTCGTCATCACTGAGGAACTGGCCGCTCCCCACATAGAAATCGCGCACATACTGGTATTCGGCCGTGGTGCCGATGACGGTGGTGCGCGTGGTCTGGGCACCGGCGATCACTGCGGCCTCGAAGTCGACCTGCGGCGCCACGCCCTCCACATAGGGGAACTTCTCCGGGTCATTGATGGCGTAGGCATCGGTGTCCACCAGGGTCAGCGACTGACCCCCATATACCGCCGCTGTGACATTCGATGCCTGAGACGGACCAGGCCTGATGAAGAGAAGATTGCTGCCCAGCCCTCGAATACTCTCCGTGACGCCCTTCTGAGAACCTTGGCCCACCGCCATGAGGGTGATGACGGCGCTCACCCCGATGATGATGCCAAGCATGGTCAGCGACGTGCGCAGCTTGTTGGCAGCCAGAGCGGCGACGGCAGTACGGATGGTGTCGATGATGCTCATGGCGTCGAAGCCTCACTTCCAGCGCCACCGCTGAGCGGTGGTTCGGCCGCCGTTGACAAGCGGTTCGGCGATGAGTTCGCCTCGTCGCTGACGATCTGCCCATCCTGAAGGTGAACGGTCCTGTGAGCGTAGGCGGCGACTTCGTGTTCGTGGGTCACAAGGGCAATGGTAATGCCCCGTTCCACGTTCAGCCGCTCGAAGATTTGCATTATGTCATGGCCGGTCCGGGTGTCCAGGGCGCCCGTCGGCTCGTCGGCCAGTACCAGCGCGGGGTTCGTCACAAGGCAACGGGCGATAGCCACCCGCTGCTGCTCACCCCCCGAAAGCTGAACGGGCCGGTGCGCCAGGCGGCCGGCCAGCCCCATGTCGACAAGGGCCTGGTGCGCCAGGTCCCGCCGGTTGTCCACCTTGCGATAGAGCAGGGGCAGCTCCACCTGCTCTATCGCTGGCAGGCGGCGCAGGAGGTTGAAGCTCTGGAAGACGAACCCGATCTTGTGATTGCGGAGCACTGCCAACTGCTCCTCATCGAAGGCGCTGACCTCCAGGCCATCGAGGTCGTAGGTGCCTGAGGTGGGTTTGTCCAGACAGCCGAGGATATTCAGGAGGGTGGACTTGCCAGACCCCGAAGGCCCCATAATGGCCAGGAACTCGCCCTTCTGTATCCGCAGGTTGATTCCCCGCAGGGCGGGTACAGGCACGTCGCCAGCTAGGTAGACCTTGGTGATGTTGGTCAGCTTGACCACGGTGCGAATTACTGCCTAGCGAATGCCGCCAGGAAGCTCCTCCCCTTGCCCCGTTGTCTCCTCAGCCGCAGTGCCTCCTGGGACCACTACCTGGTCGCCTTCCTTCAGACCGCTGAGGATCTCCGTCTTCTCCCCGTCGGTAATGCCTGTCCGGATGGTCCTTGTCTCGAGCTTGCCGTCGATCACCACCTGGACGATCTGGTCCTCTCCCTGACGTTTGATGGCCCGGTTGGGCACAGCCAAGACACCGGTCTTTTCCTGGGTAGCAATAACCGCTGACCCGCTCATGCCTGGAGCCGGCCGAACGTCAGCATTGGGATCGAAGTTCGTAAGCTGGGCGGTGGCAAGATAGGTGACCACGCCCTGCTGCGTGGTGGGAGCAAGGCCTACCTCCGTTACCGTTAGCTGATAAGCCTGCTCCTGGATTGCGTCGAAGATGATGACCCCCTTCTGCCCAACCCTGATGCTGGGCAGGTCTGTCTCGCCAAGGGTCAGCTCTACCTCCAGGGCATTGGGGGTGAGCAGAGTCATGGCCGGGGTGGCCGAGGTGATCAGATCGCCGACGCTGATAGTAATGGCGGCGACAGTGCCGTCGAAGGGTGCCACCAACGTCGCGTCCTCCAGGTTGTGGCGAGCCTGCTCCACTGCCACCTCAGCGACTCGCACCTGCTGAACCTGAAAATCGATGTCCTCCTGGCTGGCCCCGTCAAGCAGATCACCCCTGGCCGCTGTGGCTGCTGACAAATTGACGCGGGCGGTGTCGACGGCGCCCTGAGCGGCGGCAATGGCGGAATCTGTCGCCCCCTCGCGAAGATCTTCCAGTTGCAGTTGGGCCGCCTTCAGGGCCTGCTCGGCCGCTGTCACCGCGGCTTCGGCAGCGGCAATGTCTTCTGCGTCGGGCTCTTCTTCCAGCGCATCGAGGGTCTGCTGGGCGGATGTGAGAGCGGCCTCGGCAGCGCTGACGGCTGCCTTGGCGTCCTCTTTGGCTGTCAGTGCTTTGGAGTAGGCGGAGTTGGCTTGGACGAGAGTGTTGGTGGCCGCAACGAGAGCCGGCTTCGCAGAGTCGTCGTTGTCTTCGTCTTCGTCGTCGTCGTCGTCGCCCAGACTGACGGAATCGTTGAGGTCGCTGATTTGCTTGTTGCTAAAGGGGATAGAGAAATCGTCGCAGATGCCGTCGATGCGGCCCTCGGTGTCGCAGTAGTTCGTGGCGGCGCCGTGGAGAGCTACCTCCGTCGACTGCACGCTCGCCTCGGCGCTCGTTTTGAGGCTCCTAGCGCTCGTCAGGTTCGCCTGGGCGCTCGCCACATTCGCCTCGGCGGCTGCCAGGTCAGCCTCCGAAGGGCCCTCCTGTAGCTTCCTCAGGTTATTCTGAGCGGTAAGGATCGCTGACTCGGCGCTCCGTACTCTCTCCTCCGCCGCAGCCAACTCGGCATCAGAGGCTCCCTCCAGCAGGTCTTTCTGATCATTCAAGGCTGTGTCAAGTGCAACCTGGGCGGTCACCACCGCCTTCTCAGCGGCCGCCTTGTCGGCGTCGGAAGCCTCTTTTTGGATCTGCTGAAGCCGGATGCGCGCCGACAGAAGATTTGCCTCGGCGGTAGCCAACTGGTTGTTGAGGGCGTCGGATTCCAGGCTGGCCAGCTTCTGGTCCGTCTTGACCTCATCGCTCAGCTTCACTTCGACGGAGCTCACTCGCCCCGCCATGCCGAAGCTGAGCACCGACTCATCCGCCGCTTTCGCCTCGCCCGAGGTGGTGACGTTGAAACGAATGGTGGCCGTGGTCACCCTGTAGGTGCTGAGAGCTGCCTCGTCCGAGCCGTTTCCAGTGAACCCGAAGTAATAGACCAAGAACACGCCCACCGCAGCGGCAATGAGCAGAGCCAGGACCACAAGCCAGCGAGGCCTTTTTCTCCTGCCGATCATCCCCATGAGCACTCAACTCCCTGCCTATGAAGGCAATGCAAGCGCGCCGCAGATCAGCACAGCACAGATTCAGGTAGCTATATGATCGCTTCTAGGCGTGATAGTGTCAAATCAGAGCGCTCACGCCAGGCGGATGAGGGTGGCAGCAGAGGTCTCCAAGCACACGCTCCACCACTTCCTGCGCTGCCTTCTCGACCTCCGGAGAGAGTCCTAGCCCTGCCTCAAAGGTCTTTCCTTCAATGCCATAGACGATCAGACGCGGCGGAAGCTGACCGAGCACTCGTGCCAACTCAATGGCCTCAGCAACGCCGAAGGCGTGGGTGGAGTAATGGAAGAACCCTGTCGGTATGGGCTGCCCGTGGGCATCGAGCCGGCGAAGGGTCCCCGGCTTTGCCCCGGAATCGAGCGCATCGATCAGGATGACGGTGTCAGCACCCTGCCACGAATCCATCAATGCCGTGCCCTCGCCGCTCTCTTCCAGAACGCGGACGTGCTCGGGTGCTGCTTCCCTCAAGTTTCGAGCGACGACGAGCCCCACTGCATCATCGCGCCGGTACTGATTGCCCAGGCCGATGATGAGTGTGCCCCCTTTGCCGGGCGGCATCGCGATTCTTTCAGTCCCGTTCGATACGGAGCTTCAAGAAGTGCGTGGCGCAGGAGATGCAGGGGTCGTAGTTGCGTATCGCCTGCTCGCACCGCAACGTGAGCTCGTCGGGCGGTAGATCGATGAACTTCGGGACGAACTGCCAGAGATCGCTTTCGATGCACTTCTGATTCTGAGAGGTCGGCGCAACGATCTTCGCGTCGAGAATCACTCCCTGAGCATCGAGCCGGTAGCGATGGTACAAGATGCCTCGCGGCGCCTCGGTGCAGCCGTGGCCGGTGGCAGCGCGCGGCTTGACTTCCACAGCCGGTTTCTCCGGCATCTCGTATTGGTCGATGATGCGTAGTGCCTCGTCGCAGGCGTATACCGTTTCCACACTGCGCACAACGATGCTCTTGAACGGATTGCGACAGACGGGCCCGAACCCGACATCGCGTGCAGCCTGTTGCGCCAGCGGGGAGAGCTTGTCGAAGTTCAGGTTGTAGCGCGCCAGGGGGCCGACGTGGTAGGCGCCGCGCCCCTTGAGCGTAGAACGCAATGCATTGGCGTGCTGCGCGTGCTCTTCGACGAAGTGGGCATCGTATTCACTAATGGCGATGTCCAGCCCCTTGTTGGAAACGAGACGGCCTTCGGTGATGGCGTATTCGTCCGGGTGGCGCAGGGCGACGAACTCGTAGTCCTGCTCAAAGTCCGGGAAAGGCAGCGTTGCCGTCCAGCGCACAGTCTCAAGAGCGGCATCCCGCGCCCACTTCAGCTTCTCGATGAAAGGGGCAAGCTCCTG
>JALHUG010000122.1 GCA_022866185.1 Dehalococcoidia bacterium | reverse complement strand
GTAATCAGCAAAGAGGTGCGCAGGCACCGCGAGAGCATCGAAGGGTTCCAGAAGGGCAGCCGCCAGGACCTGGTGGACAAAGAGGAGGCGGAGATGGCCGTCCTCCTCGCCTATTTGCCCGCTGCCATGTCTCGCGAGGAGATCGCCAAGGCAGCGCGCGAGGCCATCGCCCAGGCGGGGGCGCGTGGGCCAGCCGACAAGGGCAAGGTTATGCCCATCCTCATCTCCCAGCTAGCAGGCCGGGCCGAGGGCCGCGAGATAAACGAGGTGGTCACGGAGCTGCTGGCCGAACTCCCCCAGTCCTAGTTCACTTTCTCCTGTTGTCCTTTCGCCTGCGATTCGCGTCTGATATCATGGTAAGATGTGAGCAGAAGCTATTTCAAAATTCTCTCCACACCGCAGCCTGAAGGCTGCGGCATCCATGCCCCCGCCTTCAGGCGGGGGTGGCATGCCGTTTTTGGAATTGCTATCAGGCAGGCGTAGTCTGTGCTTACGTCGTCGATGACAGGAAGAAGAATCTCCGGCCTACGGGCGGTCGTGTTTGCCGCCGTCGTAGGGGCGGCTCTCATCTTCATACTTTTCCCCGTCTTTCCCGCCCGCTTCGATGTGCGGGAAGGCGACGTTGCCTCGCGGGACATCAGCGTCCAGGGCGAGGTCATCGTCCGCGAGGGGCAGGTCATCAGCGCCTCGGCTATGGGGACGCTTCGGGATGCCGGCTTGGTGGACGTGCACCTGCAGGGGGATCACGTCGCTGCGGCGGTCCTGGCGGCGCTACTGGGGGCGGCGGCCCTAGCGGGCTACCTGTACCTCTTTCAGCCCAGCGAGGCCGCCAGCCTGCCTCGCCTTCTCCTGCTGGCCCTGCTGATTGTGCTGTGGGTGGCGGCGGCCAAGCTGCTGCTGGCCCAGGCCCTGCCCGACAGCGATGGGCTCTATCTGGCCTACCTTCTGCCGGTAGCGGCGGCACCGATGCTGGTGGCCGCCCTTCTCGATGCCGGCCTAGCGGTGGTGGTGGCAGCCGTCCTGGCCTTCCTGATTACCTTCGCCGGCTTCTATCAGCCCGATGCTCGTAGCGTAGTGGCTGGCAACCCGACGGAGGCTTTCCAGATGGCATCGGTATTCACCCTGGCTGGCCTGGTTGGCATATACGGCGTTCATCGGGCGGAGCGGGTGAATCGCTACCTGATGGCCGGCGGAGCGGTGGCCTTTGTCTCCTTCGTTGTTCTGCTTATCTTCTGGCTCCTGGACCCCCGCCGTGAGGTGCTGGACCTGCCCTGGGCCGTTGTGACCACCGCCCTGGGCGGACTGCTGTCGGCGGTGATCACGGTGGGCGCTTTCATTGTCCTCGGCCTTCTGTTTGGCATCACCACCCGCGTTCAGCTCATGGAGCTGGGCCAGCTCGACCATCCCCTCCTGCGCCGCCTACAGGCGGAGGCGCCGGGCACCTTCCACCACAGCGTTGTGGTGAGCAATCTGGCCGAGCGGGCGGCTGACCTGGTGGGGGCCGACTCGCTGGTGGCGCGAGTGGGCTGCTACTACCACGATATCGGCAAGATGATCCGCCCCATCTTCTATATCGAGAACCAGTTGGAGAGCCGCAACCCGCACGAGCGGCTAGACCCCTACACGAGCGCCAAGATCATCTCCGCTCATGTGGCTGCGGGCATGGAGCTGGCCCGCAAGTACAGGCTTCCGGCCCAGGTGCGGGCTTTCATCAACGAGCACCACGGCACGCGCCTGGTGACCTTTTTCTACCGCAAGGCCAGCCAGGAGAAGCCCGACGTGGATCCCCGCCTGTTTGCCTACGCGGGCCCTAAGCCGCAGAGCAAGGAGACGGCCATCGCCATGCTGGCCGACTCGGCGGAGTCGGTGGTGCGCAGCAGCCGCGACCGCTCGCCGGAGCGCATCGATGCCCTGGTGGACGCGGTGATCTCGGAGCGGCTGGCCGAGCGTCAGTTAGAGGACTGCGACCTGACCCTGCGCGACCTGAAGGTCATCGGCGAGTCCTTCAAGGCCACCCTGCGGGGGCTCTACCATCGCCGCATCGAGTACCCCCCGCCCACCCAGGGGGAGAGGGTGGCCCTGGCTGCCCGCTTCCTGGATCAGGTGCCTTCCGCCCCCATAGACGGCACAGCGCCGCCGCTGGAGATCGAGCGGCCGGCGTAGAGCGACGCTACCTCAGCCCCGGCTGAGCCGCCTCCTGGCGTACCAGCCGCCCGCGGTGAGGGCGAGCGCGGCCGCCGCCAGGCCGCCGGCGAGGAGAGCGTAGTTGGCACCCGACGAGCCGCCTACGTCCGGCAGGTCTGCTACGCCGCCGACGGGGAGTTTGGACTCGTCCACGGGTGGCACGACCGGGCAGCCGTCGTTGATGTAGCCGTCCATGTCGTCGTCATCCATGGCGTTGGCGCAAGAGTCAGGGACCTCCCGTTGGCCATCCCCTACGGCAGCGGGCCAGCCCGCACCGCACCCGTCGTTGATGACTGTGTCGCCGTCGTCGTCCAGGGTGTTGGCACACTGCCCGCGGTCCTCTCCTGGTGTGCCTACTGCCGGGCAGCCGTCGTTGATGAACGTGTCGCCGTCGTCGTCGTCTTGGTCGTTGATGGCGCAACCCGCCACGATGGTCTCGGGGTCACCCACCGCCGGGCAGCCGTCGTTGAACTGGGTGAAGGGCCAGGGGGGAGTGCCACCGCCGTCGGAGTCGTCGTCCATGGCGTTGCCTGTGGTCTCGTCGCACTCGTCGCGGTTGACGCCCTCGCTCGTCTTACCCGGGTTTGCTAGGCCCTGGTTAACCTGCGGGCAGCCGTCGTTGATCACCGTGTCGCCGTCGTCGTCGTCGTCGTCGCGGCAGTTAACAGGCACCGTCTGGGCTGCCGCCTGGTTACCCAGAGGCAGCAAAGCAAACGCAGCCGCGAGAAGCAGCATGCAGAAGAACCCGAGAAAGAGTCTCGACATCGTCGCACCTCCGTTACTTATTCCCCAAAACACATAGCGCTGGCCGGGCGTTCGCTTGAACGACCGCTAGCCGCTTTTCGTTGCTGCAGGCCTCGCTGCTCCCGCGCATTCCGCCGGACCCCCCCCCACTCACACGAATCGCGCTAGCGCACCTAGTTTACGCCTTACAATGATTTTGTCAATAGGATCGGGATGGGAATCGCAATGAATTTTCAGCCCTGCTGTGGCCATTCCGATCGCCCCTGGCTGGCGGGCCAGGAAGGCACCGTGGGACATAAGCATGAGTGGGGGCTCATGGTTCGACATCCGCCGGAGGTGGACCCGCCTCAGGCGGAGGCTCACCACGAGCGGCCCCTTCTGGCGTGCGGCATCCCGCTCATCCTGAGCTTGTCCTGAGCGCAGCCGAAGGGCCTGTCGAAGGGTGAGTGGCCAACGTCGCGACCCAAGATCTCCCGCATGTCCTGAACCACGCCGCCCTGGACGCACTTCGCGTCGGCAGGATAGTATGTGGGAGAGCATCATCCCGTCCGGAAAGGGAGAGACAGCCATGGCTGAGCAATACGACGCCATCGTCATCGGGTCGGGCATCGGCGGGCTGACGGCCGCCGCCTTCCTGGCCAAGGGCGGCCTGCGCCCTCTCGTTCTGGAGCAGCACTTCCTCCCCGGCGGCAATGCCATGACCTTCCGCCGCAAGAAGATGTTCGACTTCGACGTCGGCCTCCACTACATCGGTGACTGCGGGCCGAAAGGCTTCTTCCCCAGCGTGATGGAGCAGCTAGGCATCGCCGACCAGGTAGAGTTTGTCCCCATGGACCAGGACGGCTTCGACACCGTCCACTTCCCGGACCTCACATTCCGGGTGCCGGCTGGCTGGGACCGCTACCGCGAGCGCCTCAAGGCCGCCTTCCCCCAGGAGGCTCAGGCGATCGACCGCTACATCGACTTCATACGGATGGTGGTCGGCCACACTCCTCCTGGCGGGCGAGATCCCCTCAGGGAGGTGCTGAGCAAGTCGTGGAGCCAGTCCACCCTGGGCGAGGTCTTCGATGCGGTGGAGGCCAGCAATCGTCTGCGCCACGTGCTGGCCGCTCAGTGCGGAACCTACGGCGCTCCGCCCAGCAAGGCCTCCGTAGGCATGCACGCCATGGTCACCGATTCCTACATGCGCGGGTCCTACTTCGTTCGGGGTGGCGCCCGGCCGCTGGTGGAAGGCCTGGTGCGGGTCATCGAGGAGGGCGGGGGCCAGGTGCGCCTGCGCTCCAAGGTGGCGCGGATCATCGTCGAGGGCGGGAAGGCAGTAGGCGTAGGGCTGGCCAGCGGCGAGCAGCTCCGGGCGCCGACCATCGTGTCCAACGCCGACGCCAAGCGCACGTTCCTGGAGATGGTGGGCGAGGAGAACCTCAGCCCCTCGCTGGCCGAGCGAATCAAGGGCTACCGCATGGCCCTCCCCCTGTTCGTCATCTACATGGCTATGGAGGTAGACCCCTCGGAGTTGGGACTGCCAAGCACCAACATCAGCCTGGTGCCGACCTACGACATGGAGGAGCAGTTCGCCGCCTGCTACGAGGGTCGCCTGCCAGAGAGGCCGTCTGTCTTCCTCTCCATCGCCTCCCTCAAGGACCCGCTGAGCGAGAACATCGCTCCCAGAGGCTACACCAACCTCCAGCTCATGACCCTGGCGCCTGCCCAACCGCAGACCTGGGGCGTGTCTCAGAGCCCGGCGAGCGCCCCGACGAGGTCGGGGTATCGCCACACGCCGCCGTACCTAGCCGCCAAGCGGGAGATGGAGGAGAGGATGCTGAGGGTGGTGGAGGAGAGGATGCCCGGCTTCATCCGTAAGGTGGTCTGGCAGGAATCCGCCACGCCCCTGACCCAGGAGCGCTTCACTCTGTCCAGCGGCGGCACCAGCTACGGGTTCGAGGCCACCCCCGACCAGTTCATGGCCGCTCGTGTCCCCCTTCAGACAGAGGTCCCCGGCCTGTGGATGGCAGGAGCCAATACCCTGTTCGGCCACGGCATCCAGGGCTGCATGATGAGCGGCCGGGCAGCAGCGGGCGCCATCCTCCAGCAAAGCCGCTGATCGCCAGCCAGCCTCCGTATGGCGGCTGGCCGCGTATCTGCCTTCGGTGTATACTCGTGACGGATGGCGTCACGCGGCGCCTGTCAGCGTTGTCCCCGGCTGCCGCCAGGGCGCATCGGCAAGGGCAGGTCGGGCAAGGGCAAGCATAAGGAGATGACGATGGTCCGAACAGCTCTCACGGAGACCCTGGGGATCGAATACCCGATCATCCAGGCCGGCATGAATGACGTGGCGCGGGCCGAGCTGGCGGCGGCTGTGTCCAACGCCGGCGGCCTGGGCGTGATAGGCGGAGCCATGTTCGCGCCCGCCGCACTGCGGGAAGAGATCCGCAAGGTCAAGGATATGACCGATAAGCCCTTCGGCGTCGACCTCCTCATGGCTGCGGGGATGCCCGGCCTGGAGGAGCAAATGGAGGCGGTGCTCGACGAGGGCGTGCCGGTGTTCGCCTCGGGCCTGGGGAACCCCGCGCCCTATGTGGCGGATATGCACCGGCGCGGCATGAAGGTGCTAGCGGTGGTAGGCAACGTTCGC
>JALHUG010000121.1 GCA_022866185.1 Dehalococcoidia bacterium | reverse complement strand
GATAACCGCCCGCGCTGACCTGGATGAAGGTGTCGGCGGGGGGCGTCGCCTGCCCCAAGTCTTTCCGCCCCCAGCAGGTCACGGTCCCGTCCGTTTTCACCCCGCAGGTGTGATAATCGCCCGCGCTGACCTGGCTGTAGGTGCCAGCGGGGGGCGTCGCCTGCCCGGAGCCGTTGTACCCCCAGCAGGCCACGGTGCCGTCCGTCCTCACCCCGCAGGTGTGAAGACCCCCCGCGCTGACGGTGTGGGAGAGGAGAGTAGGATCGTCCGAGAGGGAACGGGCATCGCTCTGCGAGGCCGCCCGGGCGAAGGCCAAGGCCAGCACCAGCACCGCCAGGCCCAGCAAGCGAAGCAACCCCATGCGCACGCTTTTCATAGCGGCCACCCCCTGATCGGCGCGGAGCACAACCTAGGCGCTAACAGTACACTCGGAATAACTGCGCTGTCAAGCACAGGGGCGGCCAACCTTGCCCATTCTCGGCACCAATAGTACAATGAGGGCACGATGGCAGTGGAAAAGGAGCCTGTCCTGAGCCCGTCGAAGGGCTCGTACACCGTCAAGAAGGGGCTGGCCCAGATGCTCAAGGGCGGCGTCATCATGGACGTGGTGACGCCCGAGCACGCCCGCATCGCCGAGGAGGCCGGCGCCTGCGCCGTCATGGCCCTGGAGCGCGTGCCCGCCGACATCCGCGCCGCCGGCGGGGTGGCCCGCATGGCCGACCCGACGGTGATCGCGGCGATCATGGAGGCGGTCAGCATCCCGGTGATGGCCAAGTGCCGCATCGGCCACTTCGCCGAGGCCCAGGTGCTGGAGGCGCTGGGGGTGGACTTCATCGACGAGTCGGAGGTGCTCACCCCCGCCGACGAGGCCCATCACATCGATAAGTGGCCCTTCAAGGTGCCCTTCGTCTGCGGCTGCCGCGACCTGGGCGAGGCCCTGCGCCGCATCGGCGAGGGCGCGGCGATGATCCGCACCAAGGGCGAGGCGGGCACCGGCAACATCGTGGAGGCGGTGCGCCACATGCGGGCGGTGATGGACGGCATCCGCCGGCTGCACAGCCTGCCCAAAGACGAGCTGATGGCCGAGGCCAAGGCGCTGGCGGCACCCTACGAGCTGGTGAAAGAGGTGCACGAGACCGGCCGCCTGCCGGTGGTCAACTTCGCCGCCGGCGGTGTGGCCACCCCCGCCGACGCTGCCCTGATGATGCAGTTGGGCGCCGAGGGCGTGTTCGTGGGCTCCGGCATCTTCAAGGCGGACGACCCCGAGGTGCGGGCCAGGGCCATCGTCAAGGCGGTCACCAACTACAACGACCCCCAGATCGTCGCCCAGGTATCGCGCGGCCTGGGAGAGGCCATGCGCGGCCTGGACATCCGAACCCTGAGCGAGGAGGAGTTGCTGGCCAGCCGCGGCTGGTAATCTGAGCATGACCCACATTGGCGTCCTGGCGCTCCAGGGTGACTTCGCTGAGCACATTGGCATCTTTCAGCGACTGGGCATCGCGGCGCGAGAGGTACGTCACCCCCAGGAGCTTGCCGACCTCGACGGCCTGGTGATCCCCGGCGGCGAGAGCACGACCGTGACCCGCCTCATCTCCGAGTTCGCTCTCCTGGAGCCCCTGCGAGAGCGGGCACAAGACGGATTCCCCCTCTGGGGTACGTGCGCCGGCATGATCGTTCTCGCTCAGCGGGCCGACGAGTTGGCCTGGCCCACCCTGAGCGCCCTGGCTATCACCGTGCGACGCAACGCCTTCGGGCGGCAGGTGGACAGCTTCGAGACCGACCTGACCGTTCCCGCCCTGGGCCAGCAGCCCTTCCATGCCGTCTTCATACGCGCACCCATTGTGGAGGAAGTGGGCGATGGGGTGGAGGTGCTGGCCAAGCTGGAGGACGGGAAGGCGGTCGCCGTGCGCCAGGCCAACGCCCTAGCCACCGCTTTTCACCCCGAACTGACAGAAGACCATCGTTTTCACCGCTACTTTGTCGATATGGTGCGAGCTCACAAGGATGGCAAAGCGTAGCCCTCCCGCCACCATCAGGCCTCTGCGGCCAGCCGATCTGATGTTCCTGGCCCCTCTCTGGGCGATGGGCAAGGCTCTCTTTGGCCCCCGCTACCACAACGAGGCCCAGACCTGGGAGCGTTTGGGCCTGGAGGAACCGAGGGTCCGCCTGCTGGGGAGCGCCCTGAGGCAGTGGCTCCCGTTGGGCGGCCGCCGTCACACCTGGACGGCCGTTCGTGGCGTGGGGGCCTGCGCTCTGGCGTCGGCGCGGCGACGCTGTGGCCCCAGCGCCTGGGAGGTGGACTACCTCGTCACCAGCCAGGGGAACGAGACCGTCTGCTGGACGCTTCTGGAGCAGTTGAGCGAGGAACTGGGACGAGCCGGCGTCGAGAAGCTCTTCCTCAGACTGGAGGCCGACAGCCCCCTCCTGGAGATGATCCGGCAGGCTGGCTTCTTCCCATACCTGAAGGAGCGCCTCCTGGCTATCGCTAAACCACCGCAGGGCCTGGAGTCATGGAAGCTGCCCCTGCGGGAGCGCACCTCGGCCGACGCTTTCGCTCTGTTCCAGCTCTACAATGCCGCCGTGCCAGCAGCCGTGCGCCGCAATGAGGCCGCCACCGTGCGCGAGTGGGTGGGCGTGCAGGAGAAGGGCCACTGTCAGCACCTGATAACGACGGGTGCAGAGGGCCCCGTCGCCTGGCTGCGCATCGCCAAGAGCAATCGGGTAGGCCGCTTCAGCCTGCTGACCCAACGAAGGGAGGAGGTTCCCCTGGACTACCTGCTGGCCGCCGCTCTCGACCATTTGGCCGACAGACGGCCCATCCTCTGCCTGGTGCCTGAATACCAGAAGGCGGTGGCCCACCGTCTGGAGGAGCTGGGCTTCAGGGCGGTGGCCGAGTACGTGGTCTTGGTGAATCGCCTGGCTCGGCCTGCGGAGGAGGCCGTGCCCGTAGCGGAGGGGGTTCGCCACCCCTATCCGGTGAGCTAGCACAATGAGCACCCTAAGGATAACCGACGACCTCGATGACCTGCTCGATGTGCTGCCACCGCACGTTCGCGACCCCTTGCGGGAGCGGACGGACAAATTCGAGCTGCTGGAGGTCGTGCTCGACCTGGGCCGCCTGCCGGAGGCCCGTTACCCTCAGCAGGAGCTGACCCTCAGCGATCGGGAGGTGACCCAGGCCGACCTTGACCACATCGTCTCCCGCATCGGCGAGTTCACCACCGACAACCGGGCGGGCATCGAGCGCACCCT
>JALHUG010000120.1 GCA_022866185.1 Dehalococcoidia bacterium | reverse complement strand
TGGGGAGATCCTGGCCTCGGACGTGGTGCGGCAGTTGGTGGCGGGCAAGGGGTTCCTGTTCTCGGATCGGGGCGAGGTCGAACTGAAGGGGTTCGAGGAGGCCGTGCGCCTGTATGAGGTGCGCTGGCGGGAATTGGCGTAATGCGACTAGCGAAGCGCATCGAGAAGCTGCCGCCGTATCTGTTCGCCGAGATCAGCCGCAAGATCGGCGAGAAGCGAGCGCAGGGGGTGGATGTCGTCAGCTTCGCCGTCGGCGACCCCGACATGCCCACGCCCTCCCACGTTATCGACGCCCTCTGCCAGGCCGCTCGCGACCCCGTCAACCATCGCTATCCGGAGACCGACGGCCTGCCCGACCTGCGGCGGGCCATCGCCCGCTGGTACGAGCAGCGGTTCGACGTTTCCCTGGACCCGGATAGAGAAGTGCTGCCCCTCATCGGCTCCAAGGAGGGCATCGGCCACATCGCCCTCTGCTTCATCGACCCCGGCGACCTGGCGCTGGTGTCCGACCCGGGCTACCCCGTCTACTCCGTGGGCACCATGTTCGCCGGTGGCGACTGCTACTTCATGCCTCTCACTGAAGAGAACGACTTCCTGCCCGATCTGGAGGCCATCCCCGAGGCGGTGGCCCGGCGGGCCAAGCTGATGTGGATCAGCTACCCCAACAACCCCACGGGCGCGGTGGCCGAGCTCGATTTCTTCGAGCAGGTGGTGCGCTTCGCCAAGGAGCACGGCATCGCCATCTGCCACGACGCCCCCTACACCGAAGTGGCCTTCGACGGCTACCGACCGGCGAGCTTCCTCCAGGCGGCGGGCGCCAGGGAGGTAGGGGTGGAGTTCCACTCCTTCTCCAAGAGCTACAACATGACCGGCTGGCGCATCGGCATGGTGGTGGGCAACGCCACCATGGTCGACGCCCTCATGCGGGTGAAGTCGAACCTAGATTCGGGCATCCCCCAGGCCATCCAGCGCATGGCCATCGCCGCCTTCGAGGGGCCGCAGGACTGCATCGCCGAGCACAACGCCATCTACCAGCGGCGGCGCGACCGCCTGGTGGCGGCGCTGACGAGGATGGGGCTGCGGGTGCGTCCGCCCAAGGCCAGCCTCTACCTCTGGGCGCGCCTGCCCGAGGGGCGCACCTCGCTGGAGTTCGCCAGCCGCCTCCTGGACGACATCGGCGTGGTGGTGACGCCGGGCGTTGGCTACGGGCCGCACGGCGAGGGCTACGTCCGACTGTCGCTCACTATCCCCGACGAGCGGATGGAGGAGGGCCTGCGGCGGCTGGCGGGGTGGAAGGCTGCCCGATAGGCCGCCGCGGTCGCAGCGAGCCTCTTCCCCTTTGCTGTATACTTATGGTGAGAGCAGGCTGCCGAACAAGGCCCGCTCGCCCTTCGACAAGCTCAGGGTGAGCGGCCTTCTTCCCGCTCATGGCGAGCCTGTCGAACCATGAGGGGAGCCGCGGCGTTCTTCAGCAGCCTCGGAGGTCTCTCGAAGGGGGTTGAGAGCATACCTACGACCGGCCACCTCACCGCCGAGCCCGTCGAGCGGGCCTATCTGGTGGCGGTGGAGATTAAGGGGCGAGACAATAGTCGCTGGACCAGCGAGAGCTCGCTCGAGGAGCTGGCCCAGTTGGCTCTGACCGCTGGCGCCGAGGTGGTCGGCAGGTGCGTCCAGCGGCTGGCGCGACGCACGTCCGCCTACTACGTGGGACGCGGCAAGGTGCAGGAGCTGGCCTCTCTGCGTGATCGCCTGGGCTACAGCACGATAATCTTCGACGACGAGCTGTCGCCCTCCCAGCAGCGCAACCTGGAAAACGCCCTCCAGATCAAGGTCCTCGACCGCACCGCTCTCATCCTCGACATATTCGCCC
>JALHUG010000119.1 GCA_022866185.1 Dehalococcoidia bacterium | reverse complement strand
TCTTTCTCGGCGAAGACCTGGAACTCGCCCGTCTCCGGGTCGAACTTGGCCTCGATCGTCTGGGCGGTGGAGGCGTTGACAGAGCGGCGGTAGGCGGAGACCAGCGCCGCCTCCAGCGCCTCCATCACGACCTCGCGCGACAGACCAAAGCGCTCGGTGATCTCGTTGAAGGCCAGTCGAAACTCACTCTTCATGGAATTGCATTCCCTCGCCGGGGCGTGTTGATCCCGTCTATTACGCAGAAAAGTGGGGGCAACCCACTTTTCCAAGAAACCCGTATCAGGACCCCAGCACCCTCATTGTAGCACGGAAGCAAAGGCGACGCAAGGGGTCGCGTTCATTCACCTAGAATGTTACCGGCGGTGTATGGTTCACTCAAATGATAATGTTACCGGAGGAACCATGGCCGCCGACGACAAAATGACCCTGTCGGAACGCTTCAAGTACCTCTCTCGGCTCCAGAACCGCTACCTGGCCGCCAGCCGCTCCGAGCGTTCGGCCCTGCTGAACGAAGTCGAGCCGATGACCGAGCTTCACCGCAAGAGCCTCATTCGCCTGTTACACAGCAACTTGACCCGCAAGCACCGTACCCGGCAACGCGGCCGCAGCTATGGCCCCGACGTCGAAGCCGTCGTCGGCGTGATCGCTGAGAGCCTGGACCACCCCTGCGCCGAGCGCCTCCAGGCCTGTCTGCCAGCAATGGCCGCCCATCTCGCCCAGCACGGCGAGTTGACCCTCTCCCCCGGCCTGTTGGCCCAACTGGCCCGCATCAGCGTCTCGACCCTGCGGCGCATGCTCCGCCGCTCTGGCCGGGATCAGCCTCGTCTCCCCCGCCGGCCACCGGCCCCGGCCAATCCCCTCCTGCGCCACATCCCTGCCCGAACCATTCCTTGGCACGAACCTCAACCCGGACACTTCGAGGTCGACCTGGTTCACCATTGTGGTCCTTCCCCTTCCGGCCTCTACCTCCACACCCTGCAGTTGGTGGACGTGGCTACCGGCTGGAGCGAACGCGTGGCTATTCTCGGCCGCAGTTTCCTGGTCATGCAGGATGCCTTCCAGCGCATCCTCACCCGTCTGCCCTTCCCCATCCGGGAACTCCACCCCGATAACGGCGCCGAGTTCCTCAACCACTACCTGCTCCGCTACTGGAAGCAGACCATCCCCCAGCTCGACCTGTCCCGTAGCCGCCCCTTTGCCAAAAACGACAACCGCTTCGTCGAAGAGAAGAACGGCTCCTGGGTCCGGGCTTACCTGGGCGACCAGCGCCTGGACACCGCCCGCCAGACCAACCTCCTCAACCAGATCTACGACCGGATGTGGCTTCACCACAACTTCTTCGTGCCCGTCCTGCGCCTGCAAGACAAGACCGTCCTGCCCGCCGACGGCCAGGCTACTCGGGTCAGACGCCACTACGGCCCCGCCCTTAGTCCTCTGGACCGTCTCCTTCGCACCGACGCCTTGAGTAGCCAGGAGCTGGCTCGACTGCAAGCTTTACGGGTGGCCACCAACCCGAGACAGCTGCGCCGTGAGGTCCATGACTTGCTGGATCGCTTGGTCAGGCTGCCCGGGGCAAAGCCTAACAAGCCTGAGAGCGCCTACCACACACTGTTCCACCACAGCCACACCCAGAAAGGAGATGGCGGCTCGGTAACATTATCATTTGGCTGAACGATCAGCCTTCGGTAGCATTATCATTTGACTTGACACGCCGAGGGCCGGGGTTTGCCTGCTCACGCCCTCCATCCGCCGTACAGGCTGCGCACCTCTTCGACGGTGACGAAGGCCCCCGGATCGGTGGTCAGGACTTGTTGGCGAACCGGGCCCACCTGCCTGCGTGGTACGAAGCAAAGGACCATGCCCACCGTGCCCTCCTGTCCCCGGCCGGCGAGCTCGGTGGCGCCGTAGCCCCGTTCACGCAGGGACTCGGCGACGGCGCTCCCCCGCGTCGAGCTGACGATCCGCAGCAGGCTGTGTCCCGGG
>JALHUG010000019.1 GCA_022866185.1 Dehalococcoidia bacterium | reverse complement strand
GATCTCGCTGGTGCCAGGGGCAATGGTAAACTATGTTGTTCCCTTGAGATGGCACATGAGAAGGCTGGCATTCGTTGTAGGTGGGCTCGTGCTGGTGGCCATCGCCTGCCGGGGCGGAGACGGTGAGTCGCCTGCGGCCATTGCCTCCCGCACGCCGGAGCCGACGCCCCCGCCCTTCTTCATCGCACCCGAGGACGTCCCGACCATCACCCTGGGCGACATCTTCGGCCCGGCGGCCGACCGGGGCCTGAGTCTGGACCCCACCAGGCTGCGAACCCTGATCGCCACCGGCGACGTAATCCCCGCCAGAAATGTGAACAACCAGATCATTGCTCACGGCAACGACTTCTTCTATCCCCTCTCGGACACCGCCGACATCCTGCGGCAGGCAGACCTGACCGTCGCGAACCTGGAGGCTCCCCTGGTGGAGGGCTGCCCGCCCAGCGAGGAGGGCTTCACCTTCTGCGGTCAGCCGGGCTTCGCCGGCGCTCTACGGGAGGCCGGCGTGGACGTGGCTACCCTGGAGAACAATCACATCGACAACTACGGGCCAGAGGGCGTCGCTGCCACCGAGGCGCTGCTCACCGCCAGCGGCATCGACCATGCCAACTACTACACCCTGGCCGTGCGTGATGTGCGAGGGCTCCGCTTTGGCTTCCTGGCCTTCAATGGCGTGGGAGGAGCCTTCGACCGGGAGCTGGTGCGCCGGCAGATCGAGGAGACTGCTGGGCAGGTCGACGTTCTGGTGGTGTCCTTCCACTGGGGCAAGGAGTACGTGACCATGCCCCAGGCAGACCCGGGCATAGCCGCTGACGACCCGGTGGAGATAGCCCACCTGGCGGTGGACGCTGGCGCCGACCTCGTCCTGGGGAATCACCCCCACTGGGTGCAGGGGGTGGAGGTATACGCTGGCAAGCTCATAGCCTACGCCCATGGGAACTTCATCGCCGACCAGATGTGGAGCTACGCGACAACGATCGGAGTCATTGGCCGCTACACCTTCTACGACAGCGAGCTGGTGGGCGTCCAGTTCACGCCCGTTCGAATCGAGGACTATGCGCGGCCGGTGCCCCTGCAGGGAGAGGAGGCCCAGGCCGTCCTGGACAGGATGTACCAGGCGAGCGTGAGCCTTCAGGAGCTGCTGGCTACTGGGCAGTAGCGGGCAAGCGAAGAATCCCCGTCACATCTCGGGGGCAATATAGGTCAGGTCAGGCCGTGCAGCTCCCTCACCGCCGCCAGCAGAGGCCCGATGTCTGGCCCCCAGTCAGGGGGAGGGGCGCCCAGCGGGTCGGGCGCGAAGGGGTTGCCCAACAGCACGTCGAGGCAGGTGCGCACCGACCAGGGCAACGCCTGGTCATGATAGCCACCCTCTAGAGCGAACATCAGCCGCCCCTCGCACAACTCCTCTGCCACCTCGCGCAGGATGAGGGTCAGGTCGCGGTAGCCAGCGCAGCTCAGGCGCATGCTGGCCAGCGGATCGCTGAAGTGAGCGTCGAAGCCGGCGGAGACGAGGATAAGCTGAGGCCGAAAGCGACGCAGCACGGGCAGCAGCACCCTCTGAAAGACCTGACGATACTGGTCATTGCCGCTGCCCGCAGGCATGGGCAGGTGCACCGTATAGCCGCGGCCCTCGCCCTCGCCCGCCTCACGCCAGGCGCCGGTGCCCGGATAGAAGGGCGACTGATGGGTGGAGAGGTAGAGCACCGATGGATCCCTGTAGAAGGTGTCTTGAGTGCCGTTGCCGTGGTGCACATCGAAGTCGACGATGGCCACCCGTTCCACGCCCTGTCGCACCTGGGCGTGCCTGGCGGCGATGGCCACGTTGTTGAACAAACAGAAGCCCATCGACTGGTCGGAGGTGGCGTGGTGGCCAGGCGGCCGCACCAGGCAGAAGGCCGAATCAACTTTGCCGTTTAGG
>JALHUG010000118.1 GCA_022866185.1 Dehalococcoidia bacterium | reverse complement strand
TACCAGTACCTGTGCGAGCTGGGGGCCGAGGTGCGGGTGGTGCGCAACGACAAGGCCACCATCGCCGACATCGAGGCCATGCGGCCGGAGCGGATCGTCATATCGCCGGGGCCGTGCACGCCCAAGGAGGCCGGCATCAGCGTGGAGGTGGTGCGCCACTTCGCCGGCAAGCTGCCCATCCTGGGGGTCTGCCTGGGCCACCAGTGCGTGGGCGAGGCCTTTGGGGGGACGGTGGCCGGCGCCGGCGAGATCATGCACGGCAAGATGTCCGTCATTCACCACGACGGCCGGGGCGTGCTCGCGGGCGTGCCCAGCCCGTTCGATGGCATCCGCTACCACTCGCTGGCCATCCAGCGGGAGGACTTGCCCGACTGCCTGGAGGTCACAGCCTGGACCGATCAGGGCGTTATAATGGGCGTGCGCCACAAGGAGCAGGCGGTGGAGGGCGTGCAGTTCCACCCCGAGTCGATTATGACGGTGGTGGGTAAGGACGTGCTGCGGAACTTTCTGGGCCAATGAGACGCGAACATCTGGACGAGATCCTGAAGAACGGTGAGGGCCAGACCGTGGAGTTCAAGACTTCCTTCGCGGAGCAGAGCGCCGCGATCGAGACGATGGTGGCCTTTGCCAATGCCCAAAGCGGCCGCGTCCTTTTCGGCGTGAGGAACGATGGGACAGTCGCTGGTGTCGAGGTGGGAGAGAACACGCTGGAGAACCTAGCCAACGCCATCAAGGATCACAGCTATCCATCCTTGCCCGTCTTCATCGAGGAGGCTTTCGACTGCGACGCCAAGAGGGTGGTGATAGCAGAAGTCCCGTCCGACATCCCACCCATCGTGGGAGTGTACCTGTATAGCAGGGACGCCGTCGCGCTTGGCAAAACCGTTGGGGCAAGCGAATTGCAGGCGTACAGGCGAGTCGGGAGGGTTACTCAGAAAGAGGATTTTATGCGCCTGCGCCGGGCGCTGCCATCTGACCCCAGAGTTTGCGTAGCCCTCTTGAAACAGCACCAAATTACGAGGTCCGATGCCAAGCGGTTGTCCGGTTCTGTATGGGTGGAAGAAGGCTCAGCCACGGCTCATGACGTGAGCTTCCGCTTCCAGCCCCCCGTCGCGGAATGCGACAGTGGCTACGAGGACCTACCCTACCCATACGAGAGCCAGCACGCCACTCCGAGCCTTGGCTTCAAGGCATACGGCCTTTTCTGGTTCAACCTGAGCGGCATACCTGAGGCGCTCCCGTCCAGTGTCGAGGTGATTGCGACCTACAAGGACGATTGGGGCCTAACTTGGGAATCGAGGCGGCTTCTCGATCTCGTTGCGGATCGGTTCAGGGAGGAGGAGGTGCACCTGGTGGACGGCGGCGCGTTCAGTCGGCGAATCGTGGCGTTCCCCCCGAAAGGGTGATAGGAGACCACTGCTATGATCCGCGAAGCCATCGATGCAATCGTCAACCAGGGCCGCTCCCTCAGCGAGGAGGAAGCGGCGGGCGTCATGGAGGAGATCATGTCGGGGGAGGCCACGCCCGCCCAACTGGCGGCCTTCCTGGTGGCCCTGCGCCTGAAGGGCGAGACGATGGAGGAGATCGCTGGCATGGCGCGGGTGATGCGGGCCAAGGCCCTGCGCGTGCCCTTCGATGGGGCGTCCCTGCTCGACACCTGCGGCACCGGCGGCGACCGCATGGGCACGTTCAACGTGTCGACCGCCGCCGCCTTCGTGGCCGCCGGAGCGGGCGCCATCGTTGCCAAGCACGGCAATCGGGCGATGACCAGCCAGTGCGGCTCGGCCGACGTCCTGGAGGCCCTGGGGGCCAGGATCGACCTGCCGCCGGAGGGTGTGGCCCACTGCCTGCGCGAGGTGGGCGTCGGCTTCATGTTCGCCCCCACCTTCCATCCGGCGATGCGCTTCGCCGCTGGCCCGCGGCGGGAGATCGGCGTGCGCAGCGTGTTCAACATCCTGGGGCCGCTGACCAACCCGGCGGGGGCCAAGGCCCAGGTGCTGGGGGTGGCCGACCCCACCATCGGCGAGAGGATGACCCAGGTGCTGGGACGCCTGGGCTGTCGCCACGCGCTGGTGGTGCACGGCGAGGACGGCCTGGACGAGATGACGCTGGGCGGCTTCAGTCTGGTGTATGAGATCAAGGAGGGCGACATCCGCTCCTACCGGGTGAAGCCGGAAGAGGTGGGGCTGCGCCAAGCCAGCGGCCAGGCGGTGAAGGGCGGCTCGCCCCAGGAGAACGCTGCCGCCATACGCGCCGTCTTTGGCGGCGAGCAGGGTCCCCTGCGGGACATCGTCCTGCTGAACTCGGCGGCGGCCCTGGTAGCTGCCGACAAGGTCGCCACCCTGGCCGAGGGCGTTAGCCTGGCCGCCCAGGCCATCGACAGCGGCGCTGCCGGGGAGAAGCTCGACCGGTTCATCGAGGTGACGGTTAGCTTTGGCTAAGGTGCTTCCCGCCATCCTCGACCGCATCCTGGCCGGTAAGCGTCGGCAGTTGGAGCGCCGCCGTCTGAGCGAGCCGCTGGGTATCCTGCGCACGCGGCTGGCCCAGGGGGCGCCGCCGACGCGCTCGCTGGCCGAGGCGCTACGGGGCCCTTCGCTGGGCCTCATCGCCGAGGTCAAGCGGGCGTCGCCCTCGCGCGGCATACTGCGCGCCGATCTGGACGCGCAGGCGCTGGCCCGCACCTACGTCAGCAGCGGCGCGGCGGCGATATCGGTGCTCACCGAGAAACGGCACTTCGGGGGTAACCTGGACGACCTGGAGGCCGTGCGTGCGGTCCTCGATGGCCGTGGCGGCCATCGCCCGCCCGTTTTGCGTAAGGACTTCCTGTTCGATGCCTACCACTTGTTCGAGGCGCGGGACTACGGCGCCGATGCTGTGCTTCTCATCGCTGCAATCCTCAAGCAGCAGCAACTGGTCGAGCTGCTGGCGCTGGCTCGCACGCTGGACATGGAGTGCCTGGTGGAGGTGCACGACGAGCGGGAGCTGGAGCGTGCGCTGGCCGCCGACGCCGAGGTCATCGGCATCAACAACCGCGACCTGCGGACGTTCGAGGTGGACCTGGCGGTGAGCGAGCGCCTGCGTCCGCTCATCCCGCGGGACAGGGTGGTGGTGGCCGAGAGCGGCATCCACACTCGCGCCGACGTGCAGCGACTGCGGGCGTTGGGGGTGAACGCCGTCCTTATCGGCGAGGCGCTGGTGACGGCGGACGATCCGGCGGCCATGATCGGGGAGCTGTTGAGAGCATGACCCTCGTCAAGATATGTGGCATCCGTGAGCCCCGCCACGCCGTCGCGGCGGCGGACGCCGGCGCCGATCTTATCGGCGTCGTCTTTGCGGGCAGTCGGCGGCGGGTAACCGTCGAGCAGGCGCAGGCCATCGCGCGCGCCCTCGGGTCGAGCCAAGCGACTGCTGAGGCACCGCCGGCCGAGGCGCTGGCCGATGCGCGCTGGTTCCGCCAGTGGGCGCGCAGCATCGAGAACCTGCTGTGGCGCAAGCGTCCCCTGCTGGTGGGCGTCTTTGCCGACGCCGAGGCCGCGACCATAAACTCGATCGCCGAGAGCTGCGGGCTCGACCTGGTGCAGCTCAGCGGACACGAGGCCTGGGGGACGTGCCTGGAGATAGCTCGGCCGGTGATCAAGGCCATACGGGTGAGCGCTTCAGCGTCGGCGCGCAGCGTCCTGGCGACGATGCGCCCGGGCACGGCCGCTATCTGCCTGCTGGACAGCGACGTGGAGGGCATCCTGGGTGGCAGCGGCCAGACCTTCGACTGGCAGGTGGCGCGGGGCGTGGCGGCCAAGCGGCCGATCATCCTGGCCGGCGGCCTGACGCCGGAGAGCGTGGGCGAGGCGGTGCATCTGGTGCGGCCCTGGGCGGTGGACGTGTCCAGCGGCGTGGAGACGGACGGGGTCAAGGACGTGGCCAAGATTCGGGCGTTCGTTGCGGCGGCCAAGGAAGTCGAGTAGCAATCGGGGTCGCGCAAACATCTTGTGTCCGGCTCCCTCCTACTAGTTCAAGCATAATTTCTATCGTCACATCTTGGCACTGTACCACTTGACAAGTGGTGTGATATCATATATAGTATCATTATGGATGTCCGGCGTAGGATACGGGGCTTGCGGCAGCGAAAAGCGAACGTACGCTTCCGGGAGCTCCAGTCCCTCGTCGAGACGGCAGGATGGAAACTGGACCGGGTGAACGGCAGCCATCACATCTTCCTGAAGCCAGGCAGGAGACCCATTTCAATCCTGAACCATCCGGGAGCGTTAAGTCCCTGGCTGGTGGACAGGGTACTAGACGAGCTAGAGCGCGACTATGAAGTGGAGGGATAGGCATGGCAGAGCCTGAGCAGGTTGCGAAGTACCTTTCGGAACCCTATTCGAGGGTTCTTGTGCCCGACCCTTCAGGGGGCTATTTCGCTGAGGTTCTTGAGCTTCCGGGTTGTTTCAGTGAGGGCGATACCCCGGAGGAAGCTATCAAGAACGTCGAGGAGGCCATGGAAGGCTGGATCGCCGCTGCTTTGGACGCGGGCCAGCCTATTCCCAGCCCTGCCGCCACGCGGGGTTACAGCGGCCACATAGCGTTGAGGATGCCCAAGTCACTTCATCGGGAAGCCGTTAGAAGGGCGGAGTTGGAGGGAGTCAGCCTCAACCAGTATCTGGTGACTGCAATTGGGGCACATGTCGCGGGCCAGGGCATGGACGATGACATCGCAGCAAGGGTCGTTCGGCGCATGGATGCAGCCTTCCGCCTCGCCTCCGATGCCAGCAAGGTCGGCCAGCCAGCAGGGGGTCGGCCCCGCGTCGTCGGGAAGTCGGCTCGGAGCTCGTAGCATGAAGCCGTGTCTACCTGATTCCAGCGGCCACTTTGGGCCCTTCGGCGGCCAGTTCGTGCCGGAGACCCTGATGACCGCCCTGGCCGATCTGACGGAGGCCTATCACCAGGCTCAGCAGGACGAGCTCTTCCAGCGGGAGCTGGCGTCCCTCCTACGCGACTACGCCGGTCGGCCCACGCCCCTCTATTTCGCCCAGAACCTGAGCGACCGTCTGGGCGGCGCCCGCATCTACCTCAAGCGGGAGGACCTGGCCCACACCGGCTCCCACAAGATCAACAACGCCCTGGGCCAGGGGCTGCTGGCCAAGCGCATGGGCAAGCCGCGCGTGGTCGCCGAGACGGGGGCCGGCCAGCACGGCGTGGCCGCTGCCACCGTCTGCGCCATCCTCGGCCTGGAGTGCGTGGTCTACATGGGCGAGGAGGACATCGCCCGTCAGGCCCTCAATGTCTTCCGCATGAAGCTCCTGGGGGCGCAGGTCATCTCGGTGGCCAGCGGCAGTCGCACCCTCAAGGACGCCATCAACGAGGCCATCCGCGATTGGGTGACGAACGTTGGCAATACGCACTACCTCCTGGGCAGCACCGTGGGCCCTCATCCCTACCCGATGATGGTGCGCGACTGGCAGTCGGTCATCGGCCGGGAGGCGCGCGAGCAGATGCTGGAAGCGGCCGGCCGCCTGCCCGATTTCGCCGTGGCCTGCGTGGGCGGCGGCTCCAACGCCATGGGGTTGTTCCATCCCTTCTATGCCGATGCCGACGTGCGCTTCATCGGGGTGGAGGCCGCCGGCGACGGCCTGGAGAGCGGTCGCCACGCCGCCAGCCTGGGGCGAGGGCGTCCGGGCGTTCTCCACGGCTCCCTCTCCTACCTTCTGCAGGACAGGTGGGGCCAGGTGCTGGAAACCCACAGCATCTCGGCGGGGTTGGACTACCCGGGCGTGGGGCCCGAGCACAGCTACTACAAGGAGGAGGGCCGCGCCACCTACGTGGCGGTGACGGACAAGGAGGCCCTGGAGGGCTTCTGCCTCTTGTGCCAGACGGAGGGCATCCCGCCCGCCCTGGAGC
>JALHUG010000117.1 GCA_022866185.1 Dehalococcoidia bacterium | reverse complement strand
GGGAAGGTGTAGTCGACGCCCATGACCTCGCCGGTGGACTTCATCTCCGGCCCCAGGTAAGTATCGACGCCGATGAGCTTGGCCATGGAGAAGACGGGCGCCTTTATCGCCACCAGGTTCTGAGCCGGCCACAGCCCGCCCCGGTAGCCCAGCTCGAACAGCGTCTTGCCCAACATGACGTTGATGGCCAGGCGCACCATGGGGACGCCTGTGACCTTGGAGATGAAGGGGATGGTGCGGCTGGCGCGCGGATTTACCTCCAAGACGTAGACGGTGGAGCCACCAGCCGAGCCGTTGGGCATGATGACGTATTGCACGTTCATCAGGCCGCGCACCCGCAGGGCCTGACCGATGCGTTGAGTGTAATCGACGATGGTCTGTATCTCGGCCTCTGACAGGCTGATCGGCGGGTAGACCGCCATGGAATCGCCCGAATGGACGCCCGCCCGCTCGATGTGCTCCATGATGCCGGGGATGAGCGTGTCCTGGCCATCGCAGACAGCATCCACCTCGACCTCGCGCCCCTCCATGTACTTGTCGATAAGGATAGGCTTTCCGCCGCCTACCTGTACCGCCTCTCGCATGTAGCGGCTCAGCTCGCCGGCCCCCTGCACGATCTCCATCGCCCGCCCGCCGAGGACGTAGCTCGGCCGCACCAGCACGGGGTAGCCGATGGTCTGCGCAGTGACCAAAGCATCCTCGACGTTGGTGATAGCTGCCCCCGGCGGCTGGGGGATGCCCAGACGGGAGACGAGGTCCTCGAAGCGGCCGCGGTCCTCAGCGATGTCGATGGCCTCGGCGCTGGAGCCCAGGATGGGCATGTCCGCTCGCGCCAGGTGATCGGCCAGGTTGATGGCTGTCTGGCCACCGAACTGCACGATGGACAGGGGCGACTCGCCGCCGTTCAGCCCCTCGTTCTCCAGGAGGTCGCGCACCGCCTCGGCGTCCAGGGGCTCAAAGTAGAGGCGATCGCTGGTGTCGAAGTCGGTGGAGACGGTCTCAGGGTTGGAGTTGGCCATGATGGCCTTGACGCCGGCTGCCTGGAGTGCCCAGGCGGCGTGCACGCTGCAGTAGTCGAACTCGATGCCCTGGCCGATGCGGATGGGCCCGCTGCCGATGACCAGCGCCTTCCCGCCGGGCAGCGGCTCGGCCTCATTCTCCTCCTCGTAGGTGCTGTAGAAGTAAGGCGTCTGGGCCTCGAACTCGGCGGCGCAGGTGTCGACCATCTTATACACGGGGCGAATGCCCGCCCCTTGGCGCAGCTCGCGCACCTGCTCCGGCAGGCGGTCGGCCAACGTGGCGATGCCCTCGTCGGGGAAGCCTAGGCGCTTGGCCTGGCGCAGGAGGTCGGGCGTCAGAGGCTCGGCCAGCAGGCGGCGCTCCATGGCCACGATGTTGTTCAGCTTGAAGAGGAACCAGTGGTCGATGCCCGTCGCGCGGGCGACCTCGTCCGGCGGGATGTCGCGGCGCAGCGCGGCCATTACCGCCCACAGGCGCTGGTAGGTGGCCTCCCGCGCCCACTGCAGGGGGTCCTCGTCCCGCCAGCGCGGGTCCTCCCACAGAAGCGAGCGGCTGCCTACCTCCAGGGAACGTACCGCCTTCTGCAATGCCCCCTCGAAGGAGCGGTCGACGGCCATGACCTCGCCCGTGGCCTTCATTTGGGTGCCTACCTTGCGCTCGCCCAGGGGGAACTTGTCGAAGGGCCAGCGCGGTATCTTCACCACCAGGTAGTCCAGGGCCGGCTCGAAGGCGGCGGTGGTCTTGCCGGTCACCCGATTGGGGATCTCGTCCAGGCGCTT
>JALHUG010000116.1 GCA_022866185.1 Dehalococcoidia bacterium | reverse complement strand
TGATTGATGTACTCACAGAGTAGGCTCTCCCCGGCCATGGGCAGGGAGTGCGTGGCTCTGCGTCGATCTCGTTTGTCCTTAGCCATGGTCAATCCCTCGGGTCTGAGAGATCCCGCGGGGATCCCTTGATTATCTGTTCCGCTTGGTGAATCAGCGCCCCTCGAATCCCCTCCGAGATCTCCCCAGCCTTACCAGTGGTTGCTGGCTCTGCATCCAACTCTTCCTGAATCAGCTTCATGGCTGCTGCTAGGGAACCAAGCAGGAAGGGGTGATTGCAGTCCTCCTGGTGGCAATCCCTCGCGAGATGCTTGGCGTCTAACCACGCCATCTGTAGGGTGAGCCTTAGCTTGAGTAGGGTTTTCCGTTCGCTTGCTTGCATGGCCATCCCCTTTCTTGTCTGGGGGAGGGAGCGGCCGAAGGGGACGAGCCACAGCCCCCCCTCCGCCTCAGACTAGAGTGCTATTCTGACTACTTAGTCGCTGCAGTCCCTTCTTTTCCCTTAATCAGTTTGGTGTAGCCCGATGTCAATATTAGACCTCCAGAACAGGCTGCGAAGATATCTGTGACAGCGCTGTCGTGGCCCAGGCCGATCAACACCCCACAGGTTAGCAAGACGGCCACTTGGCCCACTACGTAGAGCCGCGGGATCCACACATCTGTCATGTTCTTCTCCTAATCATGCCAGGGCGTGATATTGTGCCAAAAGGTCTTCCAATCGAGGGAGATGGGGGGCTTCGTGGTTCCGCCATCCCCGCCGCCGCCTTCCAGGCTTAGAGCACCCGCGACCACCGCGGCCGCCAGGGCTTGTGTGCTCCCGAGTCCGGCGCGTGACAGTGCCATTAATACCACTCCGCCCGAAGCAATACCGGTAATCATATCCCTGCGGGCATCATCTTCCGACCAGGGGATCCTCTGGGCCGCATACAGCCCGCCCAAGAACGTCAGCAGCCCTAGCACTTGAGGATCCAAGAGCACTTGAGTCAGTTGAGCGTCCCGCAATTGTCGGCCTTGTGCCCTGGCCAGCTTGACGGCCGGATCCATCGGCCGACGTATGGCGATGGTGGCAGTACCGGCCATCGTTAAGCCGCCTCGCCTATGCGGGCCTCATAGAGGAGTTGTATGTAGAGCTTCTTTCCCGCGCCCATCGCCTCGGCCTCGATATGCAGCAGGTCGCCAGGTCGGAGCACTAAAGGCTCACTGAAGTACACGTATTGGTACATCTGCATCCGGATGGAGACAGCTACGGCCACGACCTCATGCAAAATGTACGACACACCACTGCGGGTAACTATCCAATGGAGGTTGTGGGGGCCTCCATTATCATCGTGAGACGCCAGCGCGTGGAGTATCTTCCAGCGCTCTCCAGGGGGGATAGTGACGGTCAGTAGGGTTCCCGCAGCCAAGCCGAAGGCCGCATAGGATCCCTGCAGAAGGTTGAACCGTGACGGCCCGCTCTCACTCATAGCCCACTCCTATACTGACGATGTCGGTCGCCAGCAGCCCCCCCTGGCTGATCCGCCAACAGAGGCCCGCGCCGAGGGGGGCGTCACCATGCCATTCGAGGAATCGTCCTTTGGATTGCATGCCCTGGAACAGTAAGATCTGTCGGCTCGTCCACTGCGGATCTACCACCACAAATACCAGGCCGATCATTCCATCCTTGCAGTTGCCGGCAGCGGTTCCGGCTCCGAAGACGATGTGCTTAAGCCGGTGGGGAGACATTCTTGAGGCTGACAACTGAGCGCCGCTTACCGTCTCCCAGCGCCCCATGCCGACGTTGTAACCACGCCCCGCATATCCAGCCGCCACGTCTGCCGCCTGGATAACGTATGAGTCGTTAGTCCATATGGTGGACTGCATGTTTAGCCCTCGAAACAGCAGCCCCAGCGATTGAGCACAGCGGCTGTCACGGTGTCATCCATGGTAGTCGCGCCCATGACCTGAGCCAGCGGAGAGCAGGGGATGTCCACGGGTATGATGTGGGCCGGTAGATGGGCGTCGCCTCCCGTGAGCATGTTTTCCTGATCGATCGGGAAGGCCTGGCTTTCGATGCCCGTGCCGTCGAGCTCGAGTATGCCGCCGACACTCTCCGCTGTAGCCAGTACCGCCCCTACCAGGGTATTACACCAGACCGCCTTGATCTTCTTGGCCCACGGTGGCGGTATGATAGCTCCGATGTTGGTTTTGACCCCTACAGCGCCGTGCGCCGTAGCTACTGAGCACATCCATTTTTGCATGCTAGCCTCCTACTAAAATCGTTCCACCGTAGCGCTAGAGACGGACGACTGGGATCCCGGCTTGGCTGATCATCCGGTTGATCCCAAACCGGTTGGCCATCTTGTGGACTAGGGCACCCAGAATGATCGGGCCCCAGCCCTTCGCCATTTCGGCGGCATACCACTTGTTCTGGATCCAGTTGTAGCCGGTCAGTCGGCCGGTTAGGTGGTACGCAGCGCCCTCGATGCCGCTCAGGCCGTCCGCGCCTTGCCATCCCTTGATCGCAAACGCCGCCGTCGGCGCGAAACCGGCCAGGATGCCGAGGGAAATCGTCATCTTGGGCTTGTGGTGCCTTCGTGGCGACCGGGAGAAGTATCTGCGCCGTGCCACTGCTCGTTTAGCCATAAGTCATCCTCCTTAAAGTGAATATGAGTCCGATGTGGATCTCCCTGAAGAATGGGCACCGTCCCCCTTGGTGCCGAGTTTGGCCAGCGCCCCAACCATCTGCGGGTTGCGCATAAGAGCGTTTCGGATCCGCTTGGGCAGAATGTTACTGAGAAGGGCCAGCCAGGGCGATTGTCCGGTGGCCTCCGTGATTAAGGCCATTTGTTCGCCTTTGGATTCTCCGCTTTCAACCCCTGCCAGCATGGCCTTGACCTGCTGCACCATACGGGCCGCTAGGAGCAGGGCCACTTGGTCGATGATGACCGCTAGGGGAGAAGGAGTCTCAGGGCTGGGAGAAGTGAGGAACGTCTGGACGGTTTCTGAGAGCTCGTCGCGGATCCGCGCCACCTCGGAGTGATACCAACGGACAGCGACTAGGGTGAAACACGAAAAAACAAGTACCTGGCAGCCCGCGAATACCAACGCCGCGATAAACACGACAAAAGGTTAGGGCCGGGCTGACACTTTGTCAAGGGGTGCTGGTTTTTGGTGGTTCCGGCCTCGTCGGTTGTGCTAAATCCCCCCCCCCGCTCTCCCCCCCCTTAACAATCTCTTC
>JALHUG010000115.1 GCA_022866185.1 Dehalococcoidia bacterium | reverse complement strand
TCTCTGGGCTTTCCGAAGAATTGGCAGGCGCCGTCGTTGAGGAATGTCCACCTGCCACGCTGGTCCAGCCTGCAAATGACATCGCCCGTCAGGTTGGTGGTAGCTATGTACTCATCGGCGGATCTTCTGAGCTCCTGCGCATACCGCTGCACTTCCTTGTGCATCTGCATCGCCTTGAGGGCCGAGGCCGCTTGGGAGACAAGGCCCTGGAGCAAGCTGACCTCTTCCGGCGGGAAGGTGTGAGGCTTGAACGAGGCGAAGCTCATCGTCCCCAGGAATTCGTCCTGGAACAGTAGAGGGAAGTTCGCCGTAGACCTCAAAAAGGACTGAGCAAAGAACTTCCTCACGTGTTCTGGATATACTGGGTCGTTCTGCATGTCGGGTTTGAGCGTGGGTTGTCGAGTGGTCATCACTTCCACGTTCCAGGGGTCGATCTGGTCCGGGTTCAGGCTAGCCCGCCAGATCTTGGTCAGGGTGCCGCCGCTATGGCGATATTCGCTTCCGGTGCGCAGGTAGAAGCGGTCGGTAGTGGGGTCGTACAGGTCGATGCTGACAACATAGTCTGGACCGGCGGATGTGGCGATGGCGCTGACTAGGTCTGTTAGGGCTGACTCCACATCCTCTGATTGGGTGAGCATCTGGGCGGCGTTGGCCAGGGTGTTCAATTGCTCCGCCAGACGCCGCCCGCGCTCGGCGTTGAGGAACCGCTCCAGAATGACGACGAGGGCAGGCGTCGCCGATTCCACGAAGCTCAGGACGCTAGGGCGGGACTTGTGGTCGCAGGCCCCGTGGATGATGCACATCTCGGACGGGCTCTGACTGGTTGGTATGGCGAAGGCCAAGAACTGGCGATCGTCTTCGCTGTGGGCGTTGGTGAAGTCCTCCACACGGGTGAGTTTCAGGTTGAAGGCCACGGGCTCACCCGCCTTAGCGGCCTGACGCTGGACCACGGCGAGAGCAGGCGGCGTCAGCTCGGTGTGGGAGTCACCGTCGTCGTGGGCGCAGGTGAGGACGTTCTTGTCGTCGGCATAGACCACCATCGCCTCGGCCGCCTCCGTGGCCTGGCGGATGACGCTGACCGCCTGGGCGAGCGTCTTCTCGTCGGCCAAGCCCTGGATAGCGATTCTAGCCAACTGGTGGAGCGCCTCGATATCTTGTCGCATCTATACACTCCAGGACGCCACGCTGGCGACGGCTGCAAGAACCAGAATGAGCGCCAGGCTTGCCAGGACAGCCTGCCCGCGCGCTGATCTCAGACCGAACATAGTGGGCACCGCTCTTCCTTCGAGATGGCGTCTGGCCTCGGCCAGTTGGCTGACGCGGAGGCAGCGCCGGGGGCCTTTCGGCCTTGGCGGGATGCACTGAGCGAGTGCCAGGCAAGCCCGCCGCAGGGCGGCTGCACGTCTTCAGCCAGAAGCCGCGGTTTGTTTGCCTTTAGGTTCACTATATAGGACGCTCAGGCGAAAAATCGGTTACAGGTTTTCCCATTTCTTGGGGGATGAACGGGGATGGTGCGGGGAGCCAGCGTGCAACATTGTGGATCGGCAGCAGCGGGCTCTCGGTATTGAGGGTTGCCCCTCGCCTGGTATATGCTCGCAGCGGCCATGCTTTACGTCCTCTATGCCATTCTGGACCGGTTCCTCGGTCGCGACGACTTCTCTCTGCGGGAGGAGCTGGCTCGCATCAAGGGCGAGCTGGACTCCGACGGCATGCTTTCTGTCAATACGGACGTGCTCGATGGCCGTGAGGTCAGCCCAGAGCAGCTTATGGCCATCTGCGACACGATGCCCTTCCTGAGCGCTCATCGCCTGGTGGTGGTGGAGGGCCTGCTGAAGCGGTTCGACCGTCCGGAGCGGCCGCGGCGGGGCGCTCGCGCTGCCAGAGGCGCGAGCACAGAGGCTTTGGAGCGCTGGCGGGGCCTGGCCGACTATGTCCAGCGGATGCCGGACACGACCACGCTTGTCCTAGTGGACGAGGAGGTCTCGGGCGAGAATCCGCTGTTGGAGGCCCTCAGGCCAGCAGGGCAGGTGCGCGAGTTCCGCCCGCTGCGGCCGGGGGCCGTCCTTCAGTGGATCCTGGAGCGAGCGCAGAACCAGGGCATCGACATCTCGCCGCCGGCGGCTCGCCTCCTGGCTGACCTGGTGGGGAACAACCTGTGGGTGCTGGCCAGCGAGCTGGCGAAGCTGACGGCCTACGCTCAGGGCCGGCGCATCGAGGGGGCGGATGTGAGGGCGCTGGTCAGCGAGGCGCACCAGGTCAGCATCTTCGCCATGGTGGACGCCATCGTCGAGAAGCGAGCGGCTGTGGCCCTGCGTCTCTTGCGCCAACTGACGACGGCTGGAGTGGAAAGGGGCTACCTTCTGGCTATGGTGGTTCGCCAGTACCGGCTCATCATCCAGGCCAGGGAGCTGATGACGGCCGGTCTCCCCAATCAGGAGATCGGCCAGCGATTGGGGGTCACCTCTGGGTTCGTTCTGCAGAAGATTCTCGATCAGGCTCAGCGCTACTCGCTGTCGCGCCTGAAGGCGGCCTATCGGCGGCTGCTGGAGGCCGATGTTGGGGTGAAGCGGGGCCACTACGACGAAGGACTGGCCCTGGAGCTACTGGTGCACGACCTGGCCAGGATGTGAGTGCGGTGGGTGGGGGCAGGTTACCCTAGACAGAGGCGCTAGAGGACTTTCTTGAATGCACCGCTCTTGTGGACGCGGTAAATGAACGGCGGCCGCTGACTCTCAATAACTGTGACGATCTTGTCATAGACCTTCGCGAAGAGCCGCACCTTATCCCACCTCTTGGCATTGGCACCCCAGAGGTAGAACACGCCCACTTGATGGTCGCGGATCGCTTGCAGCTCAACGTCAATCTCGTGGAACTTCTTGTCGTGGCCAATGACAGTCCAACCGGCCCGTCCGACCGTAGGCATCCACTGGTCGTCATGTGTGTTAGGAGCGAAATGCTCATCGTGGGACTCCACCGGGAGTCCCAGGACCCGGAGCGCTTTCGGGACAGCTCTTCCGATGTTTCGGTCGAAGAAGAATGTCACGCCGCTACCTTGACAGATTCGAACTCCAGCGCGTAAAGGATATCCCGCTGAGGCACGCCGAAGTCGTCCTCGATCTCTTCAAGCGTTTCTCCGGCTTCAAACCGGCCCTTTAGCACCCAGGTGGGGATGCCCGTTCCTTCAAGAACAGGGGCACCAAACGAAATGCGTGGATCGATGAGGATCGGCACATCCCTGCCCCGCAGATGCCACCTAACCGCCAGTTCTTCTTCGTAGTCGAACTGCTCGAACCGCTCGAGCAGAATGCTTTCCCACGCCATCTGCCCGGCTTCGTCGGCGGCAATTAGCTCCCTGAAGTCTGGATCAACGCTTCCAGCATCCATCAGGACATGAACACCTTCGGTCTTGAATCTGTATTCCGCGAACGGGAACTCGGCTCCGAAAACCGTGGCGACGTACTCGCGCGCTTTCCTGATACGTTGAAGCGGTACTCCGCGTTGTCGAAACGAGGCGACGAAAGCAACCTCGACGAGTTGCAGATACGTGAGAGGAGAATAGCGTTTCTTTGCGCCTAGCGCCGGGCCGACCCTTGTTCCCGTGCCATAGTGCCAGTAGGCGACTGTGTGAGGCTTCGTCTGAGCAAACCTAGCGGCCTCTGCCGTGGCGTATGCGGGCAGGTACAAGCGCCTACGCCAAGCGTTCTGCCCTCGTGTGCCGTCCCTCATGCGACTTTCACCCAATGCTCTGCTAACATTCTAGCACCCTCAGCGACCACATCAAGTGACCGGTCTTGTCAAGCACGGGCCACGCGGCGGGCGAACTGTGGCATCGCTTCAGGGAGGCGCCTACCGCAGCGGTCGGATAGCGCCCAGGACCTTCCCCTGCACCTCCACGTTGGCGGGGTCGGTGTAGATGGGGGCCATGGCCTCGTTGGCTGGCTGGAGGCGGATGCGGCCGCCCTCCTGGTAGAAGCGCTTGAGGGTGGCTTCCTGCTCCCGCTTGAGCCACACGGCCACCATGTCGCCGTTATCGGCGGTGTTGGAGGCCTCCATGAGGACGATATCGCCGTCATTCACCAGGGCGTCGATCATGGAGGTGCCCCTCACCCGCAGACCATAGACGTTGGCGCGACCGCCGACCATGTCGCGCGTGACCTCGATGGATTCCGCGTAGTCCACGTTGCTCCAGGTGTCGGCCGTGGGCACCGGTATGGGCTGGCCAGCGGCGATCCGGCCGATGATGGGCACCGCCACCGTCCGCGGCCGGCGGCCGCCGCGCTCCAAGAGCTCGATGGCGCGCGACACCTCGCGGTCGCGGCGGATGTAGCCGCTGCCCTCCAGCTTCTTCAGGTTGTAGTCGACCACCGAGGTGGAGCTGATACTGCACCCATCCTGGATCTGGCGAATGCTGGGGGGATAGTCGTGCTCCTCGATGAACTGGCGAAGGAAGCGGAGGATGCTCTGCTGTTTGGATGAGAGGTCTTTGGCCATGCGCTCCTCCTTTATGTCAGCGAACTTCTGTTCTGTCGAACAAGTATACTGCCATGACGGTGAGTTGTCAATCCCCACCGGCCTCAGTAGGGAACAGACCACGTTGAGCAACAGAGAGCAGAAGCGGGCCAGGGTGCTGCCGGCAGGGCGGGCCCCCACCACGATGGCGTCGCAGTCCGTGAAAGCGAGAGGCTGTTGAAATACCCATTGACTCCGCTCATGGTTCGACAGGCTCACCACGAGCGGAGATGCGTAGGCGCCTCAAGCCGCTCGCCCTGAGCTTGTCGAAGGGCGAGCAGGAGGTCAACAGCCTCCCGGGCTAGGTGACGGCGATGGCGGCCGCAATCAGGAAGAGTCCCTGGAGGAAGATGGCTCCCGCCAGAAGGAGGTAGGAGGCGGCTCGCTCCCACCGGTGGACGGCCAGGCCGGCGGCCAGGCTCACCGCCAGCAGAGCGAAGGCGGTGGCAGGAATCTGCAGCACCTCCCGCTTTGGCCTGAGATCGGTCTGGCCCAGGGGTGGGAAGGCCAGGTTCAGGTGGTCAGCCAGGCCAGGGTAGACGGCGAAGACGAAGCCGAAGATGGCGACGTTGGCCAGCACCGCGACGAGAGCCAGGGCCTGGCCATAGCGGTCCAGCCAGAAGGGGTAGGTCGCCACCAGGGGATGCTCAGCCTTTTGGCCTGGCACGTCCTCCGCCGCGGCTGCTTGAGAGCGCTGAAGGCGCTGCAGCTCCGTGGTGAAGCGCACGCTGTTCTCGGGCGAGATGGCATAGGAGCAAGATGACGTGACGACGTAGATCAACTCCCAGGGCGACTGGTGGCTGGAGTAGAAGAGGACCTCGCCGATGCCCGCCGCGCTGGCTCGCCCCACGTGATGTCCCCACCAGTTGATCCCTCGGATCTCGGGAAAGCGGACCTCCCGGCCGGGAACACACCGCTCGATTCGGCTCAACGGGATGAACTGACGGACGAGTCCCCAGCGTATCGATAGGCCCTTCTCGTCCAGGGCGTAGCTCATGGTGAAGCAGGAACAGGTCCAGTAGGCAAAGATGGCCGCCAGGGCGAGGAGGAGGAAGGCAACCCCGAAGGCTAGGAATTTGGCCGTCGAGATGTCCCAGGAACTGGCGAAAGCCATCAGCAGGGCCGCCAGGAGGAGCGCCAGCGCGACGATGGCGGCGCCGATGGCCGTGCCGGTCAGGCGGGCAGGACGGTAGATCACCGGGGCGACGATGCTTTCGTCTCCTATCTAGCGATGTGGCAGGGTGTGCACCAGTGGGCGTATTTGGCGTTCTTGCCGCACACTACGTCGAAGTAGAGGCGCTGGAGCTCGGCAGTGATCGGCCCCCGCTTGCCATCGCCCACAGGCCGGTGGTCAACCTCGATCACCGGCGTCACGTGAGCGGCCGTGCCCGTCATGAAGCACTCGTCGGCCAGGTACAGCTCGCTGCGGTCGATCGGCCGCTCGATCGTCTCGATGCCCAGCTCCTCGCGGGCCAGGGTGATGGCTGTGTCGCGGGTTATGCCCACCAGGATGTTGGACCAGACGGGCGGGGTGATAAGGCGGCCGCCCTCGACGATGAAGATGTTCTCGCCGCTGCCCTCCGAGACGTGGCCGTCCTCGGTGAGCATGATGGCCTCGTCGTAGCCGTTCTCC
>JALHUG010000114.1 GCA_022866185.1 Dehalococcoidia bacterium | reverse complement strand
GTGCGCTTGATCAGGTCCGTCCCGTAGGCGGCGTTCATCACATAGATCTCCCAGTTGCCGATGCGGTCCGAGTCGAAGGCGATCTTCGTCCCGTCGGGCGACCAAGCGGGCCTGCGGTCCTCGGCCGCGGTGTTGGTGAGCCTGGTCTGCCCCGTCCCGTCGGCGTTCATCACGTAGATCTCGTACTGCCCGTCGCGGTCCGAGGCGAAGGCGATCTTCGTCCCGTCGGGCGACCAGGCGGGGTCGTCATCATAGGCCCCGTTGTTGGTGAGCCTGGTCTGCTCCCAGCCGTTGGCGTTCATCACGTAGATCTCGTCGTTCCCGTCGCGGTCCGAGGTGAACGCGATCTTGGTCCCGTCGAGCGACCACGCGGGGTCGTGGTCGTCGGCTGGGTTGTAGGTGAGGCTGATGTCCCCCGAGCCGTCGGCGTCCACCACGTAGATATTGTCGTTCCAGTGCCCGAAAGTGAAGGCGATCTTCGACCGGTCAGGCGACCAGGCAGGGTCGCTCTCCCACGCCCATGTGGCGTAGTTGGTGAGCCTGGTCTGACCCGTCCCGTCGGCGTTCATCACGTAGATATCGTCGTTCCCGTCGCGGCGCGAGGTGAAGGCAATGCGCGCAGCGACGAGCATGGGCGTAAGGGCCCCGTGGACAATGAGGCCCTCGTTGTGCTTCACCGTCAGCTTGGCGCTGAGCTCCCCGTGCCCCGGAAAGTAGCCCAGCCACTTCTGGCTGTCGGGGTCGAGCGCGTAGGCGAAGTCCACCGCCCCTTCCCCGCAGGTGGCTAGGGCCTCGCCGGTGTCCACGCCGTCGAGCGCCTCGCCGGTGTCCGCGCCGTTGAGCGCCTCGCCGGCGGGCAGGCCGTCGACGGGCTCGGTGAAGCCCTTGGCGCGTTCCCACCACACTATCGCCCACTTGCCTGCCTGGGGGCAGCCGTGCATCTGGCCCGCCGCAGATGGCGTGGGGGTGGGCGGCGCCCAGGCAGGCTCCACGTTCTGGCCTGGGGGGTAGGTGAGCCTGGTCCGGCCCGAGCCGTCGCCTTTCATCACGTAGATATCGGCGTTGGCCTCCCAGGCCCCTTCGAAGGCGATCCTGGTGCCGCCAGGGGACCAGGCAGGCCCGACGTCAAAGGCTCCCGGGGTCTCGGTGAGCCTGGTCTGGCCCGTCCCGTTGGCGTTCATCACGTAGATTTCATCGTAATGAAGGCCGTAAACCTCGCGGTCCGACTCGAAGGCGATCTTGGAGCCGTCAGGGGACCAGGCGGGCGAGTCGTCGGCTGCCGGGTTGGTGGTGAGGTTGGTCTGCCCGGAGCCATCGGCGTTCATCACATAGATCTCATCGTTGCCCTCCCAGCTCCCGTCGAAGGCGATCTTGGAGCCGTCAGGGAACCAGGCGGGGTGGTAGCCGTATGCCGGGTTGTTGGTGAGCCCCGTCTGGCCCGTCCCGTCGGCGTTCATCACGTAGATCTGATTCTTGCCGTCGCGGTCGGAGTCGAAGGCGATCTTGGAGCCGTCGGGCGACCAGGCGGGCGCGCCGTCGTCTGCGGCGTTGTTGGTGAGATTGGCCTGACCCGTCCCGTCGGCGTTCATCACGTAGATCTCGTCGTTGCCGTCGCGGTCCGAGGTGAAGACGATCTTCGAGCGGTCGGGCGACCAGGCGGGCGCGCTGTCGGCTGCTGGGTTGTTGGTGAGCCTGGTCTGGCCCGTCCCGTTGGAGTGCATCACGTAGATCTCCCAGTTGCCGTCGCGGTCCGAGGCGAAGGCAATGCGCGCAGCGACGGGCATGGGCGTAAGGGGCCCGTGGGCGATGAGGCCCTCGTTGTGCTTCACCGTCAGCTTGGCGCTGAGCTCCGGGCGCCCCGGAAAGTAGCCCAGCCACTCCTGCGTGTTGGGGTCGAGCGCGTAGGCGGCGTCCACCGCCCCTTCCCCGCAGGTGGCTAGGGCCTCGCCGGTGTCCACCACGCCGAGCGCCTCTCCGGTGTCCACGCCGTTGGCGCGTCCCCACGCCGCTATCGACGACTTCCCTGCCTGCGGGCAGCCGTGCATCATGTACGCCGGGGCTGGCGTGGGGGTGGGGGTGGGCGTAGGCGTAGGCGGGTGTGCCGGTGCAGGCGTAGGCGTGGGCGTAGGCGTGGGCGTGGGCGTAGGCGTGGGCGTGGCCGTAGGGCATACGGTAACCTCAACCACGGTCTCGCCGACACTGTGGTCGTAGGCAAGCGTGCCCACCAGGTAGAGCATTGAGGCACCGGCGCGCTTGATTTCCTGGCACTCCTCATTGTTCTTGCCCTGGTTGAGGACGATTTTGTCGCCTATGGCACAGCCGGTCGGGTTGGCCACCATGATGCTGCTGGCGCCAGCACTGGCCGCCTGGGCCAGGGTGGTGTTGCACGTAGCTACCGCCGACACGCCGCCGCCCCCCGGCGAGGCGACGGCCAAGGCCACGATGAGCGACGTGCCCGCCACCCCCACAAAGGCCAGAGCGAGATGAAAACGAAGTCTCCATGCTTTCATGACTGAACCTCCATCGCTGCTCCACTTGCCTGGCGACGGTCGTTGGCTGGCATCGCGACCAGCCCCAGAGCGACTAACTTATACTCTCACCGCGCACCGATTGTCAACAAGGCTGTCCGCTTGTAGCAACTGCGGCCAGGGTAAGCGAAGCTCAGGGGCCACCACCGCCGACCCTTGCCATCCCAAATGATTCATGATTGATGGGTTCTGGACTGCCAGGTTCACACACAACCCCAGCCTCAAGGCTGGGGCATGGGGAGACGAATCCGATGCCCCCGCCTTCAGGCGGGGGTCGAGAATCAAACCACCAACGGCGAATCGGCCACGCTCGGCCTCCCTCTTGACCCCTGCCCCTTGACGCGCCTATCCTGCTATAGACGCCATGCGCCTATCTCACCACTTCGGCAAGACACTGCGGCAGGTGCCCGCTGAGGCTGAGACGGTCAGCCATCAGCTCCTCCTGCGGGCGGGCCTCGTCCAGCAGCTAGCGGCTGGCATCTACGCCTACCTGCCCCTGGGCTGGAGGGTCCTGCGCAAGATCGAGCAGATCATCCGCGAGGAGATGGACGCCGCCGGCGGCCAGGAGCTCTTCATGCCGGCGCTTCTGCCCATCGAACTGTGGGAGGCCTCCGGCCGCGACCAGACTATGGCCGACATCTTCTTTCGCGTCACCGACAAGCGGGAGCGCCGCTTCGTCCTCGGCCCCACGCACGAGGAGATCATCGTCGACCTGTTCAAGCGCCAGGTGCAGAGCTACCGCGACCTGCCCCTCATGCCCTACCAGATCCAGGTCAAGTTCCGCGACGAGGCCCGCCCTCGCGGCGGCCTCATCCGCGTCCGCGAGTTCACCATGAAGGACCTCTACAGCTTCGACACCGACTGGGAGGGGCTGGACGAGAGCTGCCGCAAGATGCTGCGTGCCTACCAGAACACCTTCGACCGCTGCGGTGTGCCCACCAGCATCGTGGAGGCTGACTCGGGGGCCATCGGCGGCAAGGACTCGTGGGAGTTCATGTTCTTCTGCGACAGCGGTGAAGACCAGGCGGTGCTCTGCTCCGCCGGCGACTACGCCGCCAACGCCGAGAAGGCCGAGTTCCGCAAGCCGACCATCCCCCAGGAGCCGCCGCAGGCCGTCGAGGAGGTCGCCACCCCTGGCGTCAAGGCCATCGACGACCTGTGCGCCTTTCTGGGCATCTCCTCCTGGCAAACGCTCAAAGCCGTCTTCTACGCCGCCGACGGCCAGCCGGCGTTTGTCGCCATCCGCGGCGACATGGAGGTGAACGAGACCAAGCTGCGCAACGCCCTGGGCGCCGTCGACCTGCACATGATGGATGACGCCGAGCTCACCGCCGCCGGGCTGGTGGCCGGCTACGCATCGCCCATCGGGCTAAAGAACGTCAAAGTGGTGGCCGACGACGCCGTCCCGTCCTCATCGAACCTGGTGGGCGGCGCCAACAAGCCCGATGCTCACCTGCGCAACCTCAACTACGGCTGCGACTGGACAGCCGACATCGTGACCGACATCGCCGTGGCCCGAGAGGGCGCCCTCTGCCCCCGCTGTGGCTCGCCCCTCACCCTCCAGCGGGCCATCGAGATGGGCCATGTCTTCAAGCTGGGCACCGTCTATAGCGAGAAGCTGGGCGCCACGTTCCTCGACCGCGACGGCGTGGCCAAGCCGGCCGTGATGGGCACCTACGGCATCGGCACCGGCAGGCTCCTGGCGGGCGTCGTGGAGGCCAACCACGACGAGCAGGGCATCATCTGGCCGCCCCAGCTTGCGCCCTACGACACCCACCTGGTAGCCCTGGGCACGGACCGCTCGGACGTCGTCCAGGCCTGCGAGCGCCTGTACGAAGAGCTCCAGCAGGCGGGCATCTCCGTCCTCTACGACGACCGCGACGAATCGCCCGGCGTCAAGTTCAACGACGCCGACCTCCTGGGCATGCCCCTGCGCCTCACCGTGAGCCCCCGCACCCTGACCAGCCAGAGCGTGGAGGTGAAGCGGCGCAGCGAGAAGGAGAGCACGCTCGTGCCGCTGGGCGAAGCGGCCGCGCGGCTTCGGGAGCTGCTGAAACAGCCATAGAACCCCTTCTATTGTCAACCATCGCATACGGTCGGCCTTGCATCGCCCTGGCAAAAGTGCTATAGTTCCCCTGAGGAGAGTGGGTTGCATCCCACTTTTTTGTTGGCTCGGAGTACGCCTTGCGGGTGCCGGGGGTGACGAAAGCGATGAAGAGCGACTTCTTGATCGCCATAACCCAAATAGCGGCCGAGAAAAACCTGCCCAAGGAGGTGGTCCTCCAGGCGGTGGAGACCGCTTTGGCTTCAGCCTATAAGAAGGACAGCGAGGCCACCGGCAACATCTTGGTGCGGATCGACAGCAACACCGGAACCGTCCACGTCTACGCCCAGAAGGCAGTGGTGGAGGCAGTAGAGGACCCCCGCGTGGACATCGCCCTGGATGAGGCCCGCCGTCTCAAGCCCGACATCCAGCTAGGCGAGATCATGCAATTCGAGGTAACGCCAGCCAACGCCGGCCGTATCGCCGCCCAGACGGCCAAGCAGGTCGTTTTACAGCGCCTGCGCGAGGCCGAGCGGGAGATGGTCTACGAAGAGTTCTCCAATCGCGAGGGCGACATCGTGTCCGGCCTCATCCAGCGGGTGGACGCCAGGAACGTCGTCATCGACCTGGGCAAAACGGAGGGCATCCTGCCACCCACAGAGCAGGTACGGTCCGAGCACTATCGGCCGGGACAGCGCATGAAGTTCTATCTGGCGGAGGTGCACAAGTCCAACAGGGGCCCCCAGCTCATCCTCTCCCGCAGCCATAAGAACCTCCTGAAGCGCCTGTTCGAGCTGGAGGTGCCGGAGATCTATAAGGGCGTAGTCGAGATCAGGTCCATCGCCCGCGAGCCGGGCTATCGCAGCAAGGTGGCCGTGGCCGCCCAGCAGGCGGGCGTCGATCCAGTGGGCTCCTGCGTTGGCTTGCGAGGCATCCGCATTCAGAACATCGTCAATGAACTCGGCGGTGAGCGCATCGACGTGGTGCAATGGGACCCCAACCCGGCCCGCTTCGTGGCCAACGCCCTCAGCCCCGCCCAGGTCACCAGCGTCAGCACCAGCGAGGAGGACAACACCGCCTCGGTGATAGTGCCCGACCGCCAGCTATCGCTGGCTATCGGCAAAGAGGGTCAGAACGCCCGTCTGGCGGCCAAGCTCACCGGCTGGCGCATCGACATCAGGAGCGAATCGGCGATGCAAGAGGCCGGCCTGGCAGCGGCCATAGTGGAAGAGGCGCCCGCCGAGGCTGTCGCCGAAGCGGCGGCCGAAGAGGTCGCACCTGCCGAGCCTGTCGCCGAGGCAGCCGCCGAGGAGGTGGCGCCTGCGGCGGAGGAGGTCGCCACCAGCGAAGAGCCAGCGGCTGCCGTCGCCGAGGAGGCACCAGCAGTGGCTCCAGCCAAGCCTCAGGTTCGCTTCGCTGAACAAGTCCTGAGCCCAGCCGGCGATCGCGGCCAGGCCAAGGGCAAACGGGCCAAGAGCCGCAAGGGCGCAGCACGGGAAGAGCTGAAACCGGAAGGTAAGGTTAAGAAGATCAAGAAAGCCCGCCGGCCTCTCCTGGAAGAGGAGCTGGAGGAAGAGGCGCTAGAAGAAGAGGAGATCGAGCAGGCACCAGATTCAGAGGTGCTCTCGTCTGAGACGCCATGAGTACGACGGCCAAAGTAGTCAACAAGCCCAGGCCTCGCCATATCCCTCAGCGCACCTGCGTGGCCTGTCGCCACACTACGGGCAAGCGAGAACTGGTGCGCATCGTGCGCACGCCCCAGGGGACGGTAGAGGTGGACCCCACTGGCAAGAAGTCCGGCCGGGGAGCCTATCTCTGTCAGGCCCAGCAGTGCTGGCAGTTAGCTTTGAAGAAAGAGCGGCTGGACCACGCCCTCAAGGCCAAGCTCACTCCACAGGATAAGGAGGCCCTCCTCGAATATGCTCACTCACTCGCCATCCCAGGCGAAGGGGGGTTAGGTAACGGTGAGAAGACATGACAAGCGACGCTAAGACCATCAAAGGACGCTAAGGTGGCAGCGGACCAGGCAGCGCCAGAAGCAAAGCCCGTGGACGACCGTCTGCTGATCATCCCTTCCACCCTCACCGTGCGCCAGTTGGCCGAACTGGTGGGCACCTCCCCCGTGGGGGTCATCAAAGCGCTCATAAAGAATGGGGTTATGGCCGCCATCAATCAAGTTATCGATTACGAGGCAGCCGCCGTAGTCGCCCGCAATATGGGCTTCCAAACCGAAGAGCAGGCCACCGCCGCGGATACAGTGGAACGAGCTCTCATCGAGGAGGAGGACGCCAGCCTTCTCCAGCCCCGCGCGGCGGTGGTCACCATCATGGGCCACGTCGATCACGGCAAGACCAAGCTCCTGGACGCCATCCGCAAGACCAATGTCGCCGCCGGCGAGGTGGGTGGCATCACCCAGCACATTGGCGCCTATCAGGTGGAAGTGCATGGCCAGCGCATCACCTTCATCGATACGCCCGGACACGAGGCCTTCACCGCCATGCGGGCACGCGGCGCCCAGGTCACCGATATCGCCGTCCTGGTGATCGCCGCCGACGATGGCGTAATGCCTCAGACGGTGGAGGCCATCGATCACGCCAAGGCGGCAGGAGTACCCATCGTCGTCGCTGTCAACAAGATGGATCTAGAGAGTGCCAACCTCGATAGGGTCAAGCAGCAACTCTCCGAGCATGGCCTGATCATCGAGGAGTGGGGCGGCGATGTAATCTGCGTTCCTGTCTCTGCCAAGACCCAGGAGGGCCTTGGGGATCTGCTGGAGAATATCCTCCTTCTGGCCGAGGTGCAGGAGCTGAAGGCTAACCCCCAGCGGCCAGCCGTAGGCACCGCCATCGAGGCCGAGATGGACAGCACTCGTGGCCCCATGGCCACTATGCTGGTACAGGCCGGCACCCTCCACCTGGGCGACATGATCGTGGCTGACGAAACCTGCGGCAAGGTGAAGGCCATGTTCAACGAGTGGGGCCAGCGACTGAAGACAGCGGGCCCCTCGACGCCGGTGAAAGTGATGGGCCTGAGCGCCGTCCCTCACGCTGGCGATACCTTCACCGTGGTCAAAGACGAGCAGCTAGCGCGTACCATCGTGACGGAGCGCCAGCGCCAGAGAGAGGCCGCCACTGTCCACCCCCATCGGGCCGTCACCCTGGAACCCATTTATGGCGAGAACAGCGCCGGCAAGGTCAAGCACGTGAGCATCGTCCTCAAGGCCGATGTTCAGGGAACCCTGGACGCCGTGCGCTCCGGCCTGGAACGGCTGCGCGAAGAGCAGGTGAAGGTGAACATCATCCACGCCGCCACAGGCATTATCACCGAATCGGACGTCATGCTGGCCTTGGCCTCCAATGGCATCGTCGTCGGCTTCAGCTCTCGCCCCAACACCGGCGCCCGCCGCCTGGCCGAAACCGAGGGGGTGGATATCCGCTATTACGAGATTATCTACGAACTCATCGACGACGTAACCAAGGCCATGCAGGGCATGCTGGAGCCGGTCTACGTAGAGGTGGTAGAAGGCCACGCCGAGGTGCGCCAGGTGTTCAAGGTGCAAAGCAGCAGGATCGCCGGCTGCTACGTGCGCGACGGCGTCGTCACCAGGAGCGCCTCCGCCCGCCTGCTTCGCCAGGACAAGGTGATCCACACCTCCCACGTATCCAGCCTGCGTCGCTTCAAGGAGGACGCAAAGGAGGTACAGGCTGGCTACGAGTGTGGCGTGGGCCTCGAGGGCTTCCAGGATTTCCAGGAAAACGACGTCATCGAGCTGTACAGCCGCCAGCGCAAGAGCTAGCTTCTCCCACAGCCCCTTAGGCAAAGCCTGCCTCTGCCAGAGGCGGACCAGTTCCCCGCCGGTGGCGGCGGACCGGGGATGATGCACCATGAGCCGACGCTTACAACGCCTGGCCGGTCTCCTTCAACAGGAACTTAGCGAACTACTGCTGCGACAGGTCAAAGACCCCCGACTGGCTGGATTGGTCAGCATTACGCACGTGGTGATCAGCCCCGATCTGCGCCATGCCAGCGTCTACGTGAGCGTCATGGGCAGCGATGAGGAGAAGGCCTCCACACTGAAGGGGTTGACAGCGGCAGCGCACTTTCTGCGGCGGGAGCTAAACAGCCGCGTTGCCGTGCGGCGCATCCCGGAGCTCTCCTTCCGGCGCGATGACTCCCTGGAGCAAGGGTCGCGCGTCTTTGACCTCTTGAAGCAGATAGCCGACGATACGGACAGTCCCTAGACCTTGGACATCTCCGGCATCTTCAACATCGACAAGCCCACCGGCTGGACATCCTTTCGGGTCGTATCGCTGGTGCGACGCCTATCGGGTGTGCGCCGCGTGGGCCACGCCGGCACCCTGGACCCCGCCGCCACCGGCGTCCTTGTGGTATGTCTGGGCCATGCCACCCGCCTCGTCGAGTATATGATGGCGGCCACCAAGGTCTATCGGGCGGAAGTGCGCCTGGGCATCACCACCGACACCCTCGACGCTACGGGCACACCCGTAGACCAAGCCGACCCCTCGAACATCAGCCGCCAGCAGGTGGAGGAGGCCCTGACCGCCTTCGTGGGCGATATCGACCAGGTGCCACCCATGTTCAGCGCCCTCAAGTACAACGGCGAGCCCCTCTATCGCTATGCCCGCGCCCATAGGCATGTGGAACGCCAAGCCAGGCGAGTGACCATCCATCGCCTTCAGCTCCTGGCCTTCCAGTCGCCGCTGGCCACCATCGAGGTAGAATGCGGCAAGGGAACGTATATCCGCGCCCTGGCCCACGATCTGGGGCAGCAATTGGGCTGTGGGGCTCACCTGGCAACCCTGGCCCGCCTGCGGGTGGGCCCTTTCACTCTGGAGAACGCCTGCAGCCTGGCAGAGCTGGAGGCCGCCTTTCGGGAGGGCCGTTGGCAGAGCCTGCTCCATCCTGCCGATGCGGCCCTCTCCTCCTGGCCAGCCGTGACCCTGAGCGAGCCGCAGGAAAGGGCCGTGCGCTTTGGCCAATGCTTGGCCGCCGACTCCCTCGAACCAGCGCCGGCGCAAGCGGTAGAGAACGGCCAGCTCTGCCGGGCCTACTCGCCGCGGGAACAGCTAATGGCCATCCTCCGCTATGACGCCGCCGCCCTTCTTTGGCGGCCTGCGAAGGTCTTTGCGACCGCAGAAAGAGCGCAAAAAGCGTGAACTTCCTACTTTTTGGCCTCTCCCTCTTGACATCCGTAGGAAAATAAGTATGCTTGTCGAAAAGAATAGATATGGAGGTGCCCAGGATGGCACCTCTAGAGGGAGGTAGGAGACATGGCAATTGCTTACTGCCTTAAGTGCCGGGCGAAGAGGGAGATGCGCAACCCTCAACAGGTGACCCTGAAGAATGGACGACCGGCTACCAAGGGCACCTGCCCCAACTGCGGCACCCCGATGTATCGCATAGGCAAGGCCTAGAGCCTTCGCCTCTGCCTCCCCAGATACAGAGAGCCCCACGATAGCGAGAGCGGGGTGGGGCTAGTGAGCTTTACCCCGCTCAGGCAGTGTAGCTCCAGCCCTAGCGAGGGGGCTGAGTCCTCCCCGCCAGGATTCTTTCCAGAAGGAGCTGCGGGTTTATCCGCAGCACTTCCTCCAGATCCTTCTCCTCCAGCCCGGCAGCCAGTGCTATCCGCCGCGCCTGCTCCTCGCTGAGGAAATCGAGTTCATGGCTATCGGAGTTCACGATGAGCTTGGCGCCGGCCAGGCGGGCCATTTTGGCCACCTGCCCGTTAGCCGCCGAATGAGCAGGCCTGGCCGATAGCTCCAGGAAGACGCCATTGCGGGCGGCCAGCTCCGCCTCCTCCAGGGTGATCAGGCCCGGGTGAGCCAGTATGTCCACGTCGCCGCAGCTCACAGCGGCCAGGTTTGTCCCCTCCTCCACAGGCTCCGAAATCGTTTCCCCGTGGACGATCACCAGCCACAGCCCAACCTCCTTGGCGGCTCGCGCCACCTCGGCCACTGCCGCTGCTGGCACGTGGGTCAGCTCCACCCCCGGAAGAGCCATGATCCCCCAGCGGTCGCGAGCCAGGGCGCAGTCCTGAGAAAGCTCCTGGGCGAAGCGAGGAAGGCTGCCCAAGGCGCCGTGGTCGGCGAGGCCCACCGCCTGATAGCCGGCCACACAGGCCCGCCGAATGAGCTCCATGGGCGACAGGGAGCCATCGCTGAGGGTCGTATGGGTGTGGAAATCGTATACCATGGCGGGTGCCTCCTAGCAGCCGAACCAAGGGGGATGTCTGCCCTCGAGCCCCCGGCGGAAAGGCGGAACCGCTGGCCAGCTCCGCGGGCGGGCGACGTCCGACCTGGCGGGCGGTTTCAGCATCGCCTAGCGCGCTCACTCCACATTGACCCAGACTGGGCTGACCCAGGCCAATTGCTGCAGAGGTTGGTCGGGAGCGCTCCGGGCTAGCAGTCGGGGGTAAACATAGGAATCCTCGCTGACCGAGATCGCCAATGAGTAGGTGCAACCGCCCTCGCAGTCAGAGGCACCTATCACAACGCCGTTCATCACCAACTCTACGTCCTCAACCTGAACCTGTCCCGTGACGGAAACGGTAGCCGTCACCTCTGAGTTGGCTGGACGACTGAATTCGCTCCCCATGGGCTGCCCATCTACCGTGAAATCGACGGTTGGGCGGAAGCTCCCTGGCCCGCCTAGCGTGTATACAGCGTAGCACCTCCGGTTCCTGAGAGCATCCAGGATGCCTTTCCTTGTCAGACTTTCTGCCCAGCACGCCGTGAGGTTTCCACCGCCAGGGTTCACCGTGTGAGTGTCACTGGCGTCCAGAAGCCCGACCCTATAGCCCAATGCAAACGGTCGGTCGTCCCCACAATACTCCATGTTCGGCTGGTACGTGGCGTCGAACCGGGTCCAGTCGGTCCCGGCCGGCGGTGCCCCGCATGGGTGTGCGGCGTGCGAAAGCCCATCATTCTCCGCCAAGAACTGGTATAGCTTCTCGGGGCTATCGCACTCGGGATCGTTGTTCTTGCAAGGACCGGGAATGCGGTCAGGAAAGTAGGCAACTTTGTGGCCGTACACCAGCGAACTCCACTCAAAGCCGGCAAAGGAAACAAACGCGCCCTCCTCCAGCGACGCGTCCGCTTGCTCTTGGATGTCTTCCCATTCGGCGGCATTGAGCTGCTCTGCATGATCGGTTAGGGCGCAGAAGTCCACGCCGTTCTCTCGACACTTGGCGAAGTACTCGGATGGCAGGCCTTCTGCGTCACTGTAGCTCGTGTGGCCGTGCAAGTCCCCCCAGAACAGGGACAGGCCAGGGACCGACGGCGTTGGTGCGCCCAGGGAGCCGAGCGCCATCACGCCCTGCATGTTGTCCAGCGTCCGCAGGTTGCTCATGTCCGGCTCCGGCCGCCCCGCGAACCACCGCGACCATTGCTGTGTGCCGGGGTCGATGCTGTAGGCGGCAGCCACACTTACCCCCTCACAGGTGGCGAAAGCCTGTTCAGCGTCGGTGCCGTCAGCGCCATCCCACACCGCTAGGGCCCACTTGCCCGCCTGAGGGCAGTTGTGCAAGACCCCTTGCTGCGCCTCAGAGGAGCCCGCCTCTATAGCCCAGGCGAAAGCCACCAGGCCCAGCGCGACCGCACCGACCAAGAACAGCAAAGGAACTTCTCCCACCCGCTTGCGCATGGCCGACCTCCATTTCCAGACTTGGCCGCCTCATTCTAGCCGCAGGCGCGGGGGTTGGCAAGCGCGACTTGTCCCCCTGGGTGAGAAGCGCTACAATGCATCCGCGAGCGAACCATGGCCAAAGGGCAGCAGCAACGCCGTAGAAAGGAGGCCTCAGGGGCCTTGGGTAAGATCAACGTTGCCATCATCGGCGTGGGTAACTGTGCCTCGTCCCTGGTCCAGGGTGTCCACTACTATCGCACTGCCGAGGACAACCAGTCCATACCGGGGCTGATGCACGTCAACCTGGGTGGCTACCACGTGAGCGACATCAACTTCGTGGCCGCCTTCGATATCGATGCCAACAAGGTGCGCAAAGACCTCAGCGAAGCCATCTTCACCCCTCCCAACAACACCTACAAGTTCTGCGATGTCCCTCGCCTGAAAGTGCCCGTCCATCGAGGCATGACCCACGACGGTCTGGGCAAATACCTCTCGCAGATAATCCAGAAGGCTCCCGGCTCCACCGACGACATCGTGAAGATCCTGAAGGATACCGAGACTCATGTGGTCTTGAACTATCTTCCTGTCGGCGCCGAGGAGGCCACCAAATGGTACGTGGAGCAGGTGCTGACGGCGGGCTGCGCCTTCGTCAACTGCATCCCTGTGTTCATCGCC
>JALHUG010000018.1 GCA_022866185.1 Dehalococcoidia bacterium | reverse complement strand
TTCCGGATAGGGCCTGGCTACGGCCACCTTGCTGACGGGTAGGCAACCCAGGGCCGTCGCGCCTTGGCGGGGTGCACTGGGAGAGACCCCGTAGACCGTGGCCAAGCGGCTGCGTTCGTTCACCGAGAAGCCATCTTTACTTTTAGGTTCACTATATAGGACGTTCAGGCGAAAAAACGGTTACAGGTTCTCCCGCCTTGTTGGGGGGTAGTACAGAGAGCTAGCGCCCAAGAGAGTGGGGGGCGTCAGCAACTGGCGGTCTGTGTCAACCTCTCCTAGGGGCCGCCGCTCTCGCAGCCGCCAGCCGCCTGTCTTTGTGCGCTCCTTGTGCGGGGGCTGCCGGCTCGTCGCTTCGCCTTTTCAGCAACGCTAGAAATGCCTTTACCACGACGGGATCAAACTGAGTGCCAGCACCATGCTCTAGCTCGGCTATGGCGTCCTCCCTGCTCAGGGCCTTGCGGTAGGAGCGCTCGTGGGTCATGGCGTCAAACACATCCACGACGGCCATGATCCGTGCCTCCAGAGGTATCTGTTCGCCGGCGATGCTGTCGGGGTAGCCGGTGCCGTCAAAGTGCTCATGGTGGTAGCGGACTATTGCTGCCAGATGCTGTAATGCCTCGGCCTCGGAGAGCATTATCGTGGCCCCGTTTGGGGCGTGCTGTTTGACCTTGTTGAACTCTTCTTCAGTCAGCTTGCTGGGCTTGTTGAGGATGCCCTCGTTGACGGTGATCTTGCCGATGTCGTGCAAGAGGCCGGCGATCCTGATGTCCCGTACCTGTTCGGAGGGGAGGCCCATCTCCTCGGCGAGAGCGGCGGCCCAGAGGCTGGCACGTTCTTGGTGGCCATGGGTGTATCGGTCTTTGATCTCGGCCGCTGCTCCGAGGGCGGCGATAGAGCGCAGGTCGAGGGCAGCAGCAACCTCAGAGACGCCGAGGTCGTGGAGGACTGTGGCCAGGGAGCCGGCGGCGGTGGTGAGCATTCCAGATTGGGTCTCGTGGATGAGCTTGTGAGGGTAGGGCTGTGACTCGGTAGCCTGCTCCGGCTCTGTCAAGCCGCGGGCCCATGCCAGATGTTTGGCGTTGTATAGGGCAGTGTCGGCCATCTGAACAAGCTCGTCTACGGTGGTTGCGTCCTCGGGGAAGGAGGCTATGCCGGCGCTGAGGCCTAGCCATGCTGCGGCTTGGGGGTCTACCTTCTTGAGCCCTGAGGCGATACGCTTGTTGATGCGGTTGACGACGGCCTGCGCTCGTGCTGAGTCGGCGTTGAGTAGAATGGTCGCAAACTCGTCGCCGCCGTAGCGGAAGGCGAGGTCTGAGCCGCGTATGCCTGTGCGGATGGAGTTGGCAATGAGGCGCAGGGCATCGTCACCCGCCTGGTGGCCGCGGGAGTCGTTGTAGTTTTTGAAGGCATCGACGTCCATCATGACGACGGCGAAGCGCCGCTTGTAGCGTTTGGAGCGCTCTATCTCCTCGGCGAGGCGCTGGTAGAAGTGGGCGTGGTTGTAGAGGTCGGTGAGGCTGTCGGTGATCGCTCTCGTCGCCATCTCGGCGTGCAGTCTCTCTCGCTCGGCCTCCGCCTTCTTGCGCTCGTTGATGTCGCGGGTGACGCCCAGGATACCCATAGGCTTGCCATCTGCGCCGCGCACCCACACCATTGTCATCTCGGTCCAGATGGTGGAGCCGTCCTTACAGTACATCTCGAGTTCCTGCGTGGTCACCCGGTCCGGGTCAGCCGTTCCCGTCCTTTCCAGAGCCAGTTGTTCTGCTAGACTCTTCGTGGCATACTGAAGAGAGGCGGGAGTCATGGTTTCTGCCGCCGTGAGGTTCACGAATTCTTCGGGGGTGTAGCCACGCTGGTGCGTGATGGCGGGGCTCATATAAGTGTATTTCAGGCTTAGGTCCATCATCCAGATGACGTCTGATGTGTTCTCGGCAATTAGACGGTAGCGTTCCTCGCTCTGGCGCAGGGCCTCCTCCATCTGCTTGCGCTCGGTGACGTCACGGCCCGTGATCTGGATTCCGGCGTACTGGCCGTCGTCATCGAACAGGGGATGGCCGTGCCATTCGATCACCCTCTCGCCCTTCGGTGTGAGCTGGCGGTTCACAATGCCGCCAGCGGGCCGCCTTTTTATTACCGCCTGTCGGATGCCTTGGGCAGTCGACTCCAGGTCGTCGGGATGGACGAAGACTCTGGAGTCGGTGCCCAGGAGCTCCTCCCTCGGCTTGCCATAGAACTGGCAGGCGGCGTCGTTGAGGAAGGTCCAGTTGCCGTGCCTGTCCATCCTGCAAATGAGGTCGTCGGTCAGGTTGGTGGTAGCTATGTATTCATCGGCGGATCTCTTGAGCTCCTGCGCATACCGCTGCACTTCCTTGTGCATCTGCAGCGCCTTGACGGCCGTCGCCGCCTGGGCGACAAGGCCCTGGAGCAGGATGACCTCCTCCGGCGGGAAGGTGCGGGGCTTGAAAGAGACGAAGCTCATCGTCCCCAGGAACTCGTCCTGAAACAGTAGAGGAAAGTCCGCCGCAGACCTCAGGAGGGTGCGAGCATGCCACTTCCTCACGTGTTCTGGATAGACTGGGTCGTTCTGCATGTCGGGTGAGAGTCTGGGTTGTAAGGTGCTCATGAGGTGTGTGTTCCAGGGGTCAGGTCGGTCCGGGTTCAAGCTAGCCTCCCAGATCTGACCCAAGGTCCCGCTGCTATAGCGTTGTGCGCTCAGGATGCGCAGGAAGAAGCGGCCGGTAGAGGCGTCGTACAGGTCGATGTTCACCAAATACTCGAAACCTGTGGACGCGGAGATAGCGGTGGCCAGGTCTCTTAGGGCTGTAGCCACATCCTCTGAGCGGGTGAGCATCTGGGCGGCGTTGGCCAGGGTGTTCAGTTGCTCTCCCAGGCGCTGGCCGCGCTCGGCGTTGAGGAACCGCTCCAGAATGACGGTGAGGGCAGGCGTCGCGGATTCCATGAAGCGCAGGATGCTGGCCCGGCGCTTGTGGTCCCAGGTTCCTCGGAGGATGCACATCTCGGCCGCGCTCTCGGCGGTTGGCAAAGCGAAGGCCAAGAACTGGCGGTCATCGTCGCTGAGGGTGCTGGTGAAGTCCTCCACCCGGTTGCCCACGAGGTTGAAGGCCACGGGCTCGCTCGTCTGCCCGGCGTGACGCTGGACTATCGTGAGAGCAGCCAGCGTCAGCTCGGTAGCAGGGCCATCGCCGGCATCACTGCAGGTGAGGAAGTCCTTTTCCTTGGCATAGACCACCATCGCCTCGGCCGCCTCCGTGGCCTGGCGGATGATGCTGGCTGCTTGGGCAAGCGTCTTCTCGTCGGCCAAACCGCGGGTAGCGATTCTAGCCAACTGGTTGAGCGCCGCGGTATCTCGTTGCACCTATCGACTCCAGGGCGCCACGCTGGCGACGGCCACCGGGACCAGAATCAGCACCACGCTTGCCAGGCCGGCTCGTCCCCGCGCCGATCTCAAACCAAACACTGGGGGCAGCACCTCTCCTTCCGGATAGGGCCTGGCTACGGCCACCTTGCTGACGGGTAGGCAACCCAGGGCCGTCGCGCCTTGGCGGGGTGCACTGGGAGAGACCCCGTAGACCGTGACCAAGCGGCTGCGTTCGCTCACCGAGAAGCCATCTTTACCTTTAGGTTCACTATATAGGACGCTCATGCGAAAGACGGGTTACAGATGTTCACCCTTTGTTGGGGGATGAATGGGGGTGGTGTGGGGAGCTAGCGTGCAAGAGGGTGGGGGGCGGCAGCAACTGGCTGTTTGTGTCAACCTCTCCTAGGGGCCGCTACTTTGGCAGCCGCCAGCCGCCTGTCTGCACTCGCTGCTTGGGCAGGGGCTGCTGGCTCATCGCCTCGCTTTTCCAGCAACGCCAGAAATGCCTTCACGACCGCGGGATCAAACTGAGTGCCAGCACCGCGCTCCAGCTCGGCTATGGCTTCCTCCCTGCTCAGCGCCTTCCGGTACGAACGCTCATGCGTCATGGCGTCGAACACGTCCACCACGCTCATGATCCGCGCCTCCAGGGGGATTTCTTCGCCGGCGAGGCCGTCGGGGTAGCCGGTGCCGTCAAAGCGCTCGTGGTGGTGGCGAACTATTGGTACCAAGCGCCGCAAACTCTCGACCTCGGAGATGATCATCATGGCGCCCAGTGCGGGGTGCTCTTTGATCTTGGCGAACTCTTCTTCGGTGAGCTTGCCGGGCTTGTTCAGGATGCTCTCGCTGATGCCGACCTTACCAAGGTCATGCAAGAGGCCGGCAACCCTGATGTCCTGCACCTGTTCGGGCGAGAGCCCCATCTCCTCGGCGAGGGCCACCGCCCAGCGGCTGGCGCGTTGCTGGTGTCCGCGGATGTATCGGTCCTTGATCTCGGCTGCTGTCGCCACGGCGGCGACAGTGCGCATGTCTAGGTCTGAAAGAGCGTCAGGCACTCTGAGTTCCTGAAGAGTGGCGGCCAGTTCCTCGGCCGCAACAGAGAGGACTCCTGGAGGCTCCTGGTCCAGGACCTCCGATGGGTAGGTCAGCGGCCCGGCGGCCTGTGCCTGCTCGATGGCGGTGCGAGCCTGTGCTATCCGCTTGGCGTCGTACAGGGCGTCGTCTGCCACCTTCACGAGGTCGTCCGCGGTGGTTGCGTCCTCGGGGAAGGAGGCTACGCCGGCGCTGAGGCCAAGCCAAGATGCGGCTTGGTCGCCCATCCTCTTGAGCCCTGAGGCGATGTGCTTATTGATGCGGTTGACGACGGTCTGGGCTCGTGCTGAGTCGGCATTGAGTAGTATCGCCGCAAACTCATCGCCGCCGTAGCGGAAGGCGATGTCTGAGCCGCGTATGCCGGTGCGGATGGAGTCAGCAATGAGGCGCAGGGCATCGTCACCTGCCTGGTGGCCGCGGGAGTCGTTGTAGTGTTTGAAGGCGTCGACGTCCATCATCACCACGGCGAAGCGGCGCTTGTAGCGTCTGGAGCGCTCTATCTCCTCGGCCAGGCGCTGGAAGAAGTGGGCGTGGTTGTAGAGGCCGGTGAGGCTGTCGGTGATCGCTCTCTCCTCCAGCTCGGCGTGCAGTCTCTCTCGCTCCTCCTCCAGCCGCTTGCGGTCGGTGATGTCCCAGAAGATACCTAGTATACCAACAACGTTGCCGTCTTCGTCTCTCACAGGCGTCTTAACCGTGTGCACGAACGCTTCTTGTCCGTCCTGAAGATAGCGCTCTTCTATATCTTCTGTCTTGCCGGACTGCATAATCCTCTTATCGTCCGCTCTGTATTTTTCGGCCAATTCCTTAGGGTAGAAATCGTAATCCGTCTTTCCGGCAATTTCACCGGGTTTGATATTCAGATCCCGAGCGTAGGTGTCATTGCACGATATATAAACGGAATTCTTATCTTTGGAGAATATTTTTTGCGGGAGGTTTTCAAGTAGCGTTCTGTACTTACTCTCGCTCTCTCGCAGCGCCGTCTCGGCCCGCTTGCGCTCGCTGATGTCGCGGGTGACTCCCAGGATGCCGACAGGTTTGCCATCTGAGCCGCGCAGGAAGACCGTGGTCATCTCGGTCCAGATGGTGGAGCCGTCCTTGCAGTACATCTCGAGCTCCACCGGCGTCACCCGGTCCGGGTCAGTGCCCCGCACCCTTTCCTTAGCTATTTGTTCTGTTAGACTCTTCATGGCAACCTCAAGAGAGGCGGGAGTCATGGTGTCTGCCGCCGAGAGGCCCATTACTTCCTCAGGGGTGTAGCCGCGCATGCGCGTGATGGCAGGGCTCATATAAGTATATTTCAGACCCAGATCCATGGTCCAGATGGCATCTGATGTGTTCTCGGCAAGTAGACGGTAGCGTGCCTCGCTCTCTCGTAGGGCCTCCTGCGTCCGCTTGCGCTCGGTGATGTGCCCCAATCGCTCGCCAACAGCATTGATCAGGGTCCTCTCTTTCTTCAGGAAAGGCCCTTCATCGCTCTCGGGTCTCTTGTCCAGGTAGTACACCTCCACGCTGCCGACTCGCTGGTCGCTTACCGTGATGTTGGAGGCCTGCCTCCAGGCCGTCTCTTTGAAGTTTGCCGTCCTGAACTCTTGACCATCGACGATGATCCGTGCACAGGTAACCTGGGGATACTGCCAGGACGCGGGAATCAGGTCGGCTGTGCCCTGCAGTATTTCTTGCAGCGAAATGCCGGGCTTGTCAACGAGAACGGAGATGCCGTAGAGGCAGTTCAGCTCCTTGGCCCGCTCGGCAAGTTCGTACTCCTGCCTCCGCAGCGCCTCCTCCATCTGCTTGCGCTCGGTGATGTCGCGGCCCGTGATCTGGGTTCCAGTGTACTGGCCTTTCTCATCGAAGAAGGGGTAGCCGTTCCATTCGACTACCCTGGTTCCCATGGGTGTGATCTGGCGGTTCACAAGGCCGCCAGTGGGTTGCTTGCTTTCTCTCGTCTTGCGGATGTCTTGGGCAGTCGCCTCTAGGTCGTCGGGATGGACGAAGACTCTGGAGTCGGTGCCCAGGAGCTCCTCCCTCGGCTTGCCATAGAATTGGCACGCGGCGTCGTTGAGGAATGTCCACATGCCATGCTTGTCCATCCTGCAAATGATGTCGCCGGTCAGGTTGGTGGTGTCGATGTATTCCTGCGTCTTAGCTGCTAGGGTTTCGGCCATCTCGTTGAAGTCGTGGGCGAGAGAGGCCACTTCCTCGGTGCCGGAGACCTTGGCTCTCGCCTTCAGGTCGCCGGAGGAGATGGCCCTGGCGCTTGCTCGGAGCGAGACCAGCGGGCGCACTACCGACACGATGAGCGTTGCTATCGTACCAGCGGCCACCACGAAGGCGGCGGCGCTATAGCCGATGAGGAGCCAGAGGTTGGTGGCCGCGGCGCGGTCTGCTGCGGCTTGGCTGGCGGCCAGCTCCTGTTGCTTGTTGTCGGCCATCTCCTGCAGATCGGCGACGATGGCCTCGGCCTCAGACCACATTTCCGACCTGCCGGCGGTGGCCAACTGCAGTCTCGTCTCGGGATCGGCTGCGAGGAGAAGGGGAAGAGCCGAGTCCACCTGCTCATTAAACTGGCCCATCCGCTCAGTGAGGTCTTCTATGGCCAGGACCTCGTCCGCCTGGTCCTCGGCAAGGGCCTCAGCGCGAGCGTGGCTTAGGTGCTGTTCAATTGCCGCCGCAGCGTCGTGGTAGTCATCGAGGAGGGAGGAATCGCCTGAAAACAGCAGGAACGAAAGAAGCGCGGCCTGCTCGCGGCGGAACTGGACGTGGGCGCTTTCTAGGGCGCCAGCGGCGGCGGATGTGTGCACGAATGCGTGGTGTTGCTGCTGTATGGCGCGGGTGCCCCAAACGGCCAGGGTGGCGACTCCAGCCAGGAGTATGACGAGCACCCCACCGGCGAGGATGGCTCGGCCTCGCGCTGATCTCAAACTAAACACTGTGGGCTGCACCCCTCCTTCAGGATGGGGCCTGAGTAGGACCACCTTGCTAGAGGGGAGGCAGCGCCGGAGGCCCTTTGGCCTTCTACGGGATGCGCTGGGCGAGTGCCCGGCAGGCCCGTCGTAAGGCGGCTGCACGCCTTCAGCCGGAAGCCGCGACTGCTCTTGGCTCCACTATGTAGGACGCTGAACCGATGAGTCGGTTACAG
>JALHUG010000113.1 GCA_022866185.1 Dehalococcoidia bacterium | reverse complement strand
TTGTCCGTCGAGCGGGCCACCAGGATGTCGGCGTCCGTCCCGATCGTGCCCCCCAGGTTCTCAGTGGAACTCCAGACCGCCACCCAATTGCCCGCGCCGTCGGTGGTCACCTGAGGCCACCAGTCACCCCCCGAGTCGGTGGCCGCGTTGGTGTTGAGCGCAGCGGGGGCCGTCCAGGTGGCCCCGTTATTGGTGGAGCGGGCCACCAGGATGTCCCAGTCGTGCCCGATGGTGCCGCCCAGGTTCTCAGTGGACTGCCAGACCGCTACCCAGTGACCCACGCCGTCGGTCGTCACCTGAGGTAACTCGTCCCATCCCGAGTCGGTGGCAGCGTTGGTGTTGAGGGCGGCGGGGTAGCTCCAGGCGTAGGCGGGCGTGCCCCCCGCCAGCGCCGCCAGCGCCACCACCGCTGTCAACAGCAGCCCAAGCCTTACGTACGTACGCATCGCTGCACCCCCTTAGCGCTCATGCCATGCCGAACGGTGCAGTTATGGTAATCGCGTTCGCCGTAAGTGTCAATAGGGAACGCGCGCCATAGAACGGCTGGCCAGAGAGCCAAGTGGTGGAGCCTGCCAGCCGCGGGGCCTACGCCAGCAGCGGCTCTAGCCACCGCCAGATCGTCCGGGTTATCTCCTCAGGCGCGAGCGTGGCGTCCACCACCAGGAAGCGCTGCGGCTCGTCGGCGGCCAGCGCCAGGTAGCCCTGGCGCACCCGCTGGTGGAACTCTGCCCCTTCCTGGCCAATGCGGTCCGGAGCGTCCTCACCCGCCTTGCGGGCCAGCCCCGTCTCCACCGGCACGTCCAGAAGGACGGTCAGGTCGGGCACAAGGCCCTGGGTGGCGATGCGATTGGCCAGCCGCACATCGTCGGGGCTGAGGCCCCGGCCGTAGCCCTGATAGGCGACGCTGGAGTCGCCGAAGCGGTCGCAGATCACGACCTCTCCTCGTTCCAGCGCCGGCCGGATGACCTCCGCCACGTGCTGGGCGCGCCCCGCCACGAACAGGAGGAGCTCGCTGCGGGCGTCGAGCTGCAGGGACGGCTCGCTCAGGAGCTCGCGCACCCGCTGCCCCAGCGGGCAGCCGGCGGGCTCGCGGGTGAGGGTGACGGTGCGCCCTGCCTTCTCCAGCAGAGCCTTGAGGGCGTGCGCCTGCGTGGACTTGCCGGAGCCTTCGCCCCCTTCTAGGGTGATGAACAGGCCCTGCCTTGCTGAGGCCATAGAAGGGCTACTCGCCTCTGCCGGGCTGGATGCTCACCCGTCGCTGCGGCTCCTGTCCCAGGCTGCGCGAGGTCAGGTTGTAGCGCTGGGCCAGCATGTGCTGGAGGCGGCGAATGTAGGCGTTCTGCGGCGATAGCTCCACCGACCGCTTGCCTTTCATGACGTCGGCGATGGCCTCCTCCGCTTCCTGGAGGGCGGTAACAACCGGGTCCTGCCCTCGCTCGCTGCGCATGGACAGCAGGCACTGCTCCATCTGGAGCACGGTGTTGCTCCTGATGACGTAGATGGGCACGCCCCGCTCCTCGGCGTCGCGCAGGAGCTGGGGCTTGCGTCGATAGTAGCTGCGGAGGGTGAACAGGGCGTCGGCGTCGCCCAGGTGATCGACGATGGCGGCCGCCATGCCCATCTGGCGGATGGCCTGCTCCAGCCGGCGGCGGGAGATGCCAAAGGGGTAGATGCGCCTCTCGCCACCGGCGGCGGCGACGGGGCCACGCTCCTCCAGAACGCGCTTCTGCCGCCCCGATGGCATCGGGGAGGTCACCACCTGCATCTGGCCCTCCTTGGCCAGCTCGCGGATCTCCGCCGGCACTTCGTATCCTCGCAGGATGGAGTCCACCGTATCGCTCACGTTGGCATGCACGGCTACCCTCTCCCAGCTCTGGATCTCCACCACCACGTCGAAGGTCGGCGGCGCCTTGCGCTCCAGGATGGACTTCTGGGTGCCGCGACGCCGCGCCTCCTCGTCCCCCAGCGTCACCGACTGGATGCCCCCGATGAGGTCGCACAGGGTGGGGTTCATGATCAGGTTCTCCAGCGTGTTGCCGTGGGCCGTGCCCACCAGTTGCACCCCTCGCTCAGCGATGGTGCGGGCAGCGCCTGCCTCCAGGTCGGTGCCGATCTCGTCGATGATGATGACCTCCGGCATGTGGTTCTCGACCGCCTCGATCATCACCGCGTGCTGCAGCGTGGGGGTGGGCACCTGCATGCGACGGGCGGTGCCAATGCCCGGGTGGGGGATGTCGCCGTCGCCAGCGATCTCGTTGGACGTGTCCACCACCACCACCCGCTTGTTCATGTCGTCGGCCAGGAAGCGGGCCACCTCGCGCAGCATGGTTGTCTTGCCCACGCCGGGCCGCCCCAGCAGGAGGGTGCTCTGGCCCGATTTCACCAGGTCATCGATGATGCGGATGGTGCCGAAGACGGCGCGGCCGACGCGGCAGGTGAGGCCGACGATGCGCCCGTGCCGGTTGCGGATGGCCGATATGCGGTGGAGGGTGCGCTCGATGCCCGCCCGGTTGTCGGTGG
>JALHUG010000017.1 GCA_022866185.1 Dehalococcoidia bacterium | reverse complement strand
TACTCACCCCTCTTCGTCGGATACCCGATGATAAGAATATCGTCTCCCAGCCGCTCCACCGCCACCTCCCGCAGGCGCCAAGCGTCGGCCAGGCGATGGGCTCCCTGGCCAGCGACCGCCGCCGGCGCCTCGGCGGCACCGATGATCAGGGGGGCGATGATGGCCTGCACCTTGTCCGCCAGCCCCTGGTCGAAGAGGGAGCCGAGGAGGACGCCTCCTCCCTCCACCAGTAGGGAGAGGACTCCCCGTTCGGCCAGCGCCTTCAGCAGCGCCCCCAGGTCGAGAGAATCGCCATCCCGCGGGAGCATCAGCACCTCCGCCCCGGTCGCCTCGATGGCCTGTCGCCAGAAAGGATCGGAGTGGTCGCTGGTGGCGATGAGCGACCGCCCCGGCCCCTGAAGCACGCGAGCGCTCGCTGGCGTGCGGCCGTGACTGTCGGCCACCACCCTCAGGGGCTGACGTTCGCTCTCCTGACCGTCGGGGCGAGCGGTGAGCTGGGGGTCATCCACCAGGATGGTGTTCACCCCCACCATAATAGCATCCAGCGTCGCTCGCTGCTCGTGTGCCCACTGGCGGCTCTGGGGCCCGCTGATCCAGCGGGAATCGCCGCTGGCGGCAGCGATGCGGCCGTCCAGGCTGGCGGCGAACTTGGCGATGACGAAGGGGAGGCCGGTTGTACGATGCTTGACGTAGGCCTCGTTCAGGCGGCGCGCCTCCTGCTCGCATTCGCCCACCCGCACAGCGATGCCCGCCGCCTCCAGCTCCTTGCGCCCGCGGCCGTTCACGTTGGGGTCGGGGTCAAGGATCGCCATGTGCACCTCGGCCACGCCGGCGGCGATGATCGCCTTGGTGCAGGGTGGCGTGTGGCCCTGATGGCAGCAGGGCTCCAGGCTGGTGTGCAGGGTAGAGCCGAGAGCAGCCTCGCCCGCCTGCTCCAGGGCCACCACCTCGGCGTGAGGCCCTCCCGGCGGCTGAGTAAAGCCCTCGCCGACCACCCGCCCGTCGCGCACCAGGACGGCGCCCACCGCCGGATTGGGGCTGACTCGCCCCAGGGCCTGGCCGGCCAGGGCCAGCGCCCGCTGCATGTAGTCCATGTCGGTCAGTCCGTTCTTTTTGGAAAGTCCTGGTAGGCCCGGCTGGCGGTGGGCTCCGTTTGCCCCTGATACTTGCTGCCCAACTCGGGCGAGCCGTACAGCCTTTCGGCGGGGGTGCTGAGGCGCAGGAAGGATATCTGACAGATGCGCATGCCGGGGCGGACGGCGATAGCCATCTTGGCTACGTTCGATAGCTCCAGGGTTAGCCTGCCCGTCCAGCCTGGGTCGACGAAGCCAGCGGTGGCGTGGATGAGCAGGCCCAGGCGCCCCAGCGAGCTCTTGCCGTCCACCCGCGCCACGATGTCATCGGGGAGGGTTATCGTCTCCAGGGTTGCCGCCAGGACGAACTCTCCCGGCTGAATGATGAAGGGCTCGCCCTCCGCCACCTCCACCAGCTCGGTGAATCCCTCCATGGGCTCGCCGACATCCAGATAGGGGCGAGGCAGGATGCCGACTCGAAACACGCGAAAGAGAGGCGCCAGGTGCAGGTCGACGCTGGAGGGCTGAATGCAGCCGTCCCCCAGGGAGTCGATCACCAGCCGTCCCCGGCTTATCTCTTCGCGGATGGTACGGTCGCTGAGAACCAACGCTAGCTCGCCACCTCTGCCTTTGGTGGCGTCATTCTAGCACCGGCTCGGCCCCAGCGGCAACGGGGGCTGGGAGTTCAACCGCTGCTCCCAGCCCCGCTGCTCCATCAGCTCATGGCAAAGGTCAAGGCAACGTTGGAGACGATCTGCACCTCCGCCGCCATCGCCGGGTCGTAGGACATGCCCTCGTAGCCGTATCCATAGTAGGTATCGGAGGCCGGCTGGCAGGGCGATGGCCCGTAGGGGCTGGAGACGTACTCGGAGGCGGCCAGAAGCTCTCCCAGAGACACGCCCAGGGCATCAGCCAGCCCCTCGCTGTTCTCACGGCCGTCCTCCACTGCCGCGTGGCGGGCCTCCTCCAGAAGAACGCTGCAATCGTCCACCGTGTAGAGGACGCTTACGTTCTGGAGCATGAGAGTTCCGCTTTCGTTAACGGCCTGCGTTCCAGCGTCCACCAGGGGCCCCACCCTATCGGCGGGGTTGTCCAAGTTCACCGTCACCTGAGCGCTGCCTTCGGGGCCGTACTTGCCATAGTAGCCACCCGCTGGGTAGATGACGACCTCGATGTCGGCGTCCGACACGCCCTGGGCCTTGATGGCGTCGATCAGGGGCGACAGGTCCGACTCGGTCAGCTCGGGCAACGCGGTCGGGGTCGGCGGTATGACCAGCGGTTCTGTCTCGTCAGCCGGCGTCCCTGAGTCCGACGGCATTACTTCCGGAACGGCGGGCTCAGGGTAGTACGAGTAGTAATCACCGGAGGATGCCAACGCGAGCGAGAACTGCAACTTGGCGGCATCGGCGGGGGCGGTAGCGCTGCCGTAGCCCTGGACGGTGAGACCCGCCTGACCCTGGGACTGGGGTGCGATCAAGAGGCCTCCGGAACCGCCTCCCATGCTGCCGGCGGAGTAGGTCACGCCACCGTAGGCCGAGCTGACGGCCTGTTCTTTGCTGGCGATGGCCGCCGCATAGGAGACAGGAACCGCCGCTGCCGGTACGGTGATGCCTGTGCCCCCCTCCTGGCCGGCGGCCGCCGCCAGACCTTTCTCGACAGTCACCTTGGCCTCTGCGCCGCCGCAGGCCGCAGTCAGGACGACCAATGCCGCCGCCAGCAACGCGAAGGGTATGAGTGTGAGCTTTGTCTTCATGCATGCCTCCTTCCTGAATGATTACTCGATAGTATAACTGATCTGAACGTAGACCACTACCTCCAGCTCGCCAGGGCTGATCTCGGTAGCTGGTGCTGCCTCTGCCGAGTAGCTGACACTGCGGTCGTAGGAGTAGGCCTGCGTGTAGGGTGTGGAGTTGGATTCGGTGATGTAGGTGGGATCGCCCAGGGTCACCCCGGCCAGAGCGGCCAGCTCCTCGGCTGTGGCCTGGGCGTCGGCCACCGCCTTCTGGCGGGCCTGGCTGCGCAGGGCGGTCGTGTCGTCGATGGTGAGGGAAATGCTTTGGATCTGGAGCAGGTCGCCGCCCGCCTGCACGGCCTCATCGATGACCTCGCCCACCCGGTCGATGTCCCGCACCTTCACCTGGAGCATGTGGCTAACCCGATAGCCTGTCAGGACCTGCTCATTGTTGAGGTAGTCGTACTCCGGGTTGATGCTGAGCCCACTCGTCTGGATGTCCTTCTCCTGGATGCCGTGGGCCTTCAGGGAGTCCAGCAGGGCGGTCATGGCTCCCTGAGCCTGGCTATTGGCAGCGCTTACGGTCGACGCCTTGGCCGAGACACCTAGGCCCAGCACGGCCATGTCGGGCGCGGCCGAAGCCCGCCCCTCGCCGCTGACGCTCAGGCCCTGCGGCTCCGAGCTGTTGGCCGAGCCAGCGGACGCCAGCGAATGCGTCGCCGCGGACGGTTGCGACGACGTTCCAGGCACCACCTGTCCCGACGACGCCGATGACTCCGAATCCCAAACAGGGAGCAGGACGAGAGACGAGAGCGCGCCTGCTACCAGGACAAGGACCAAGAGCGCACCCGCTATCAGGAGAATCCGTGTTCCTTTCTTCACGAAGATCACTTCCTTTCTGCTACGGTCGGTTTCCGATGCTTGTCCGAAGGCGAGCAACAGCCCAGAGGAGCACAAGAATGCCCACGCCGGCGCCCAGGCCGATCTCCAGCCAACGCACGGCCTCCTCCCGCGAGAGGCCGCCGCCCTCCTCCTCGACGGCGGCTTGGGCATCGGCCGAGTAAGCCCAGACTTTTTCTTCGACCCCCGCCTCCGCCGTCGCCTCCTTGTCCAGGAGCTCCTCCTCTGAGACGCCCGCGCTGGGCGGTGCCTCCTCTCCATACATCTCTGTGATGCCCTCAAGCTCTGGTGTCTCGATGGGCGTCGCTACTAGCGCTGGTGACATCTCCTCGACTGCCGGTGTCTCGATGGGGACCGCTGCTGGCGCTGGTGACGTCTCATCGGCTCCTGTCACTCCCTCCGCCCCTGGCGTCTCGACGGGCGCCGCTACTAGCGCTGGTGGCGTCTCCTCGACTGCCGGCGTCTCGACGGGCACCGCTGCTGGCGTCCCGACCGGCGGCGCTTCTGTCGCCGCTGCTGGCGTCTCTGTAGGCGACACTTCCCCGCCCAGCCCATACCCGCGGGGCAGAGACCCGTCCGGCTCGATATCCGTGATGCCAGTAGCGGCGGGCGCTGCTTCCATAGCTGCTGGCGTCTCCCCAGGCGCCACCTCCTTCACCGTTGGCGTCTGCACAGGCACCGCTTGCAGGTTTGCTGACATTTCTCCGGCTGCAGGGGCAACGTGCGCCGGCATTTCCTTCTCCCCTCCGCCGGGAAGGCCAGCGAAGTCGCCGATCAGCACCAGGGTCAGGGCGAAGGCGGCGGTTGCCGTGGCCAGACGCAGGCCGAACTCCAGCCGCCTGGCCGTTGGAAGCGGACGCACCTCCGCGATGGGAGCGGCCGCCAGAGCGAACGAGCGGGGCACCTCGGCCATAGGCAGGCTGCCCAGCGCCTCGACGGTGACCCGAAGGTCTGCCAACTCCTGGCGGCAGGTTTGGCAGGAATCGAGATGGGCCTCCAGGCGGCGGCGCGCTCGCTGGGGGAGCATGCCATCCAGGTAGGCGGAGAGGTCGCGGCGAAAGCGGCGATGGCGAAGTTGCAGCAAGACTCTCAGCATGACTAGTCCTCACTGTTTAAGACGAAACTCATGAGGCAGAAGTTCCCGTCGCGCCATCAGGTATTCGCGCATCCTGGCCCGGCCACGAGCGATGCGCGACTTCACCGTCCCCAGGGAGCAGCCCAGTGCCTCTGTCAGTTCCTCGTAGCTCAGGCCGTGGATATCGCGGAGAATGATCGCCAGGCGCTGCTCCGCTGGCAGGGCGACCAGCCCTTGTTGCAGGTGCCTGGCCAACTCCTGCCGCAGGGCCTCTTCCTCGGGATTGGCCAGTGGGGATGGAACATCCGCCCGCGAGCCTGCTTCCAGCGCCGCCTCCAATGAGGCTGCCGGCCGGCTGCGGCGGTGGCGCAACTCATCGCAGCAGGCGTTGGCGGCGATGCGCAGGAGCCAGGCCCGAAAGTTGCCGCCGCGAAAGCTGCTGAGGCGCCGGTAGGCAGTGATGAACGTCTCCTGGGCTGTATCTTCGGCCGCCGCCGAGCCCAGCATCCGCAGACAGAGGTTGTAGACCTGGCGCTGGTAGACCTGCACCAGGGTGTTGAAGGCGTCCAGGTCCCCCCTTTGGCTACTCCGGACGAGCTGTGCTTCGTCGGCGATAACCATCGACCTCCTCTACCGAGGCCTCTTTCCTCTGGGCAGACCCAGGGGTATTGTAGCAGAAAGGTGAAAAAGGACAGCGGTACCTTTAAAGACGTGCCAGCGTTATCTGTTTTTGGTATAATAAGATTCTAGCGAGGGTAATCGTTCCAGCCCTCGTGGTGTTGCTATGCAGTGGGAACCTCGATGGATAGAGCCAGGACCGGAGCCAGAGCCGACATTTGAGCTGGCTCCCGCGCCTGCAATAGAGACGCCTTCTCCGCGGCGACGGCGGCGCCACCTCACCATCTTTCGGGAGGTAGTCGAGACCCTCCTCCTGGCTGTGCTCATTTTCCTGGCCGTTCGCTCGACTGTCCAGAACTTCAAGGTGGAGGGGAGCAGCATGGTCCCCAGTCTGGATAACGGCCAGTACATCATTGTCAACAAGCTGGCCTACGCCCAGTTCGACATGGGCATCTTCGATTTTCTCCCCTTCGTCGACGCCGGCGACGACTCCACCCATCATCTGTTCGGTGGCCCCAAGCGGGGTGATGTGGTGGTCTTCGAGGCGCCCAGATACGAAGGTCGCGACTTCATCAAGCGGATCGTCGGCGTGCCCGGCGATAAGGTGGAGATTCGCGATAGCGTAGTCTACATCAACGACGAACCTTTATACGAGCCATACACGCAGGGTGCCACCAACTGCCCCTGTGGCCCCTGGTACATCGAGGAGGGCCAGTATTTCGTCCTGGGCGACCACCGCAGCAACAGCAGCGATTCGCGGGTGTTCGGCACCATCTCAGAAGGAAGCATCATCGGCAAGACCTGGTTCTCCTACTGGCCCCTCTCGGATGTGGGCCTCGCCCCCAACCACTCCGCCTCCTTCGCCAGCGGGGAGCCGGGGAACTGATGGCGAATGAGATAGAGAGCCTGCTACGGCAGGTGGGCGCTGTACTCGATGGCCACTTTCTCCTCGCCTCTGGCCGCCATTCCCCCTTGTATGTAGAGAAGTTTCGTCTTCTGGAGCAGCCGTCCCACACCGAAAGGCTCTGTCGCCTGATAGCCGATCACTTTCGCCCTCAAGGAGTGCAGCTGGTGGCGGCACCCACCACCGGCGGGATCATCCTCAGCTACGAGGTGGCCCGCCAGTTGGGCGTCAGGGGCATCTTTGCCGAGAAGGTGCAGGAGGGGCGGCGCTTCGGCCGTGGCTTTCGGGTTGCTCCAGGCGAGCGCACTCTGGTAGTGGACGATGTCCTTACCACCGGCAGCAGCATCCGCGAGGTTGTGGAGGCGGTGCGGGCCGAGGGCGGGCAGCCCATCGGGGTGGCTGTCCTGGTGGATCGCACTGCCGGCCGCGTGGACTTCGGCCTGCCCTTCTTCGCCTGCCTAACCCTCGAGCTGCCCAGCTACGACCCAGCCGAGTGCCCTCTCTGCGCCCAGCGGGTCACCCTCACGGTGACCTGAGGGGCGATTCCTACACCTCGGGAGCGCCCCTCGCCCTCAGCCGCCCGCGGCTTGACCTCTCGTGGACTTTCTAGCATGCAGCAGCACGCAAAGATCTTAGAAACTTCTTTGGCGATCCTATTGACAAAATCATTGTAAGGCGTAAACTGATTCTGCTCGCACGGCTCGTGTGAGCGGGGGTGCGACGAGATGCGCGGGAGCCGGGACGCCCGCGGCAATGAAGAGTAGATGGCGGTCGGTGGCGGGAACGCGCGGCGTTCGCCATTTCTTTTGCGGACCGGAGGAGGGGCGATGATGCGTGTGTGCGTAAAGCTGGGGCTACTGTTGGCGGCGGTGCTGGCGCTGGCCCTGCTGGCGGGCGGAGGGAGGCTGGCCTACGCCCGCAGCTACCCGGCAGCCCTCAACACCAACGCCGCCACCCACCCAGGCTCCCCTCAGGTCTATGGGCCTGAGAAGGCATATGTATCTTCGCAAGATGGTACAAAGGTATTTGTCATTGATTTAGCTACGAACAGTATTGTCAAAACAATAGATATCTTCACGCCAGCTGGATTCTGCGCTGACCAACCACCGTACATCAATGACATCAAAGTAATAGATGGCAAGGTATTCCTTAGTGTGCCGGGGGCTGGTCCACCGCTGCCTGGGTGTGAGGTAAACCAGATCAAGGTGATTGATACAAACTCGGACACGGTGGTTAATACAATAAACACCGACCGAACGCCCTCTGGCTTTAAGGAATACGATGGAAAGCTATATGTTGTGAACCGCTATGGCAATACGATACACGAAATCGATCCAGACACCGAAACAATTCTCCGAAGCGTGCCTTTCTCGAATCCTAACCCAGGTTACATGAACAACCCTATTTCCCTAGAAATCGTGAATAACAAGATCTATCTGCCATTTCCAGGAGCAGGAGGCACACCAGGAGGAATACAGCTGCTTGACTTGACCAGCGGAGCGGTATTGAAGTTCATCGATTTCGCTCCAGTTGATTACTATGGTCCAGTCAGCATTGAGCGGGTTGCAGGCAATAAGATGTATGTTGGTGGGCACCGAGATGTTGCAGTCTTAGATACGGGTACAGATACAATTGTAAAGACTATCCGTGTGAAAAGTGAGACTGCCGGATACGTGCGTGCCTTTGCCGTTGCATCGGGGAAGGTCTTCGCTGCTAACAGCGAAAGTACCGTTAGTGCCGTAGACTTATCGACGGATGCTTTCATTAAACAAATTGATGTGGGCCTTCACCCAAGTTTAGCTCATTCCATAGTTGACATTGTTGCTTCAGGAGATAAGGTCTACGTCACTGATCCTGCGGATTACTATGGTGCTCCCCAAGGTGTAAAAATAATAGATGCAACGACCGATACAGTCGTTGGAACCATTACAACAAATGAGTTTTTCGGCGCAATAGACCTAATGACGTGGGTCGATAGTGACGGTGATGGTATCCGTGATGCCATAGATAATTGCCCAACTGTTGCCAACCCCGGCCAGGAGGACAGCGATGGCGACGGCATGGGCGACGTCTGCGACCTCTGCCCCGACGACGCGGCCAACGACGCCGACAATGACGGCTACTGCGTCGGGCCTCGCTACCTGCCGCCCAAGACGGGCGGCAACGACAACTGCCCGACCGATAAGAATTCAGGTCAGAAGGATGGTGATTCAGATGGTGTAGGTGATGTTTGTGATAAATGCACTCTTGTTTCAGGAAGTGGAGATACCCGTAATTATGATGTTGTCTTTGTCCCAGCGCTATTTACTAGGTCTGAAACAGATAATACGACTTTTGCCCAGGCTGTGACAACTAATTGGAACTCAATTGCGACTACACCTCCATTTAGTAGTTATGGAAATAAGTTCAATGTTTGGAGGGTTTATCAGCTGAACGACGCAGGACTAAATTGCCATCAAAATTGTTCAAACCTCCCTTCTTGGGCGAGTAGTTACTGGTGCTGCAAGGAAAGTGAGGCTCGAGCCTTAGCAGGGAATTGCCCTGCCAGTGATACAGCAATAGTGCTTATCAATGATACTACTTGGACTGGATATAGAAGCGGTCCACGATGCACGACTGGTGGAGATGTAATTGTTAAAGCTAAGAATAACCCGAATATCAACATTCATGAGTTCGGACATTCTTTTGGTCTAGGTGACGAGTATACGCCCTATAGTACTAACTATTATGCAGGCTACACCGGCTGCGATAATTGTGATCCAAGCAGTCAGTGCCCTAAGTGGGGAGGAGTACCTGGTTGCATAAAAGGCTGCACCTATCTGAATGACTACCGGCCCACTGGATCATGTATGATGAACGCGAATACATTGCCTTTTTGTGACGTTTGCACTGCCCGCTTGATAAGAGAGCTGGGAAAGCTAGGAACTAGCGGCTTCAGTCCAAACCCGTTGAGTTTGGCAAGCAATAGCCAGAATGAAATTTACTTACTGCGATTAACCTTTGATGTTAATGGAACAATCATTTCTAAGGAGATAGAAGTTAGTGATGGATATCCTCAAGAAGACAATCCCGAGGGAACCTTTAAGTACAATGTAATTTCGACGGAGAATGAGGTTATCTACTCTGCTAGATTCATCGACCCTTCCTTACTTGCACGGTCTGTTACACCTCCAGAATCTTATGTCCTCTATGGGGAACCGATACCACCTTCTGCGCCGCCTGAACCGCAGCCCACTGACGTGGCACTTCTAATTCCTTATTTCCATAATGCTAGAACACTAGACATCTATGATGATGCCAATGAACTTCTGCTTTCAGTTGATGTTTCTCAAGTCGGCGGCATCGTCGAACTCCACGTTGACGGCTCGGACGCCCCCGCCCGCGCCGCTGACGGCTCCCCGTCCTCCGCTCCGCCTTACATCGCCCTGGCCGCAATCGCCGCTGGCGCCCTGCTCGCTCTCGCCGCAGGCGCCTGGTATGCCAGGAGGCGGTTCAGCCGCCGCTGATCTGCCTTTTCAGCCGGAGGCTGATCCGCCTTGGGCGGTGGCGGAGGCTCAGGTAGGAGAATACCTGGAGCCAGCGGGCTAGATCTTCTTCGTCCTGGCCGCTGCTAGTGTTTCTCTGCCAATCGCTGTCTAAAGGCGAGGTGCTGAGGAAGCCGGCGAGTCGCCTCGCGAAGAGTGACGCCGGACATCCGGGTCCTGTTGTCAGCTACGAAGCGAAAGACTTCCTCCGGCTCGACTCTAGACATCTCCCGCAAGACCCAACCGATCGCCTTGCGGATGAAGAACTCTTTCTCCTCCATCATCCCGTCGGCGAACGAGTAGAAGAGCCCCCTGTCTCCCTTGCCTGCGCGAAAGAGCAGGAGCTGCGAGAGGAGAGCCGCTCTCCTGATCCAGAAGTTCGGGTCTCTGCTCCAGCCCTTTAGATACTCCAGCGCCCGCTGGTCCTTCCGGAGGACGGCGCCCACCAGGTGGACTGAGATCTGGTCTACTTGGTCCCAATTGATGGACTCTCGCAGCATTCTTTCCAGCGAGGGCATGTCGGAGTAGTCGAGGAGAGTCCGGTACTCCTCCAGCAGTAGCATCGCCAGTGCCCGCTCTTCGTGAGATTCGCCCTGCCACAAGGCCTGACAAAGGTCCCACAACGCCTGTTTCGAGATGCCCTTGTTCTCTCGCTTGAATTGCCTGGCCACGGCCCTGATCTTCGGAACCGAGACACCATAGAATTTGAAGGGACTCTTGAGATAGCGCTTCTCCTGCGCTGCTCTTTCCGGGTCGGCCAGTTCCTGGAACTGCTGGCGAAAGCGAGAGATCGTTTTCTCGAGCATCGGGAGCCTCTCGATCTGTTCTGGCATGATGGGCCGGTCATCGCCTTTAGCGCCCGGCCTACGGGAGCATATCAAACCAGCACTTTCCACTTCAACCTGGCGACCGCTAGCTCCCAACGCAGGTCGGATGATGGCCGCCCAACCCCTGTCAGCTAGCCCTGGCCTTGTTCACCACACTGATGGTGGGCCTCTTTTCACTTTCCAGTCGTAACAAGCGGGGCCAACCTATCGTCATTTCTTTTAGTCAGTGCATTCTCTCGATCACGACCTCAGCTTCTACCTGGACAGAGGTCTGCTAAAAGGGGGGCTGCTATTCTGTTGCCTGCTCACATAGGAAGGGAAGAAATGGCATGCCTCCGCAGCGTCTCCAGGCGGAGTGAGCGGGCGAGCAAGGGAGCGATCCTGGATGTCATCGAGCCCCGCGCCCACGGCCGCCTCCTAGACTGCGGCTGCGGCGATGGCGAGTTCACCGCTCAGGTTGCCTGCCGCGCCCGCGTGTCGGAGGCCTACGGCATCGAGTGCGCCAAGGATTGCCTCAAGGAGGCCGCCGATCGGGGGATCATCGTCACTGAGGGCGACCTTAACGATCCGCTGCCCTACAAGAGCCGTTTCTTCAATATCGTTCACGCCGACCAGATCATCGAGCACTTGCCCAACATTGCTCTCTTCCTCAAGGAAATCAAGCGGGTGCTGCGGCCCGATGGCTACGCTGTGCTCTCCATCAACAACCTGGCTAGCTGGCACAACCGCTTCTGCCTGGCGTTGGGGGGGGAGGCTGTGCCCTCGCACGTAGCCAACGACACCGTGGTGGACAACGCCGCCGACCCGCTGCAGGCAATGCGCCATCCCTCTGAGGCCGATAGCCGGCTGCTCGCCTTTAGCTTTCAGGGCTTGACAGAGCTATGCCACTATCAAGGCTTTTGGGTAGAGCGCCTGACATTCTCCGGCTACTACCCCCTCCTGCCGCACCTCATGGGCGATCTGGAAGACGTCCACGCTGCCTCCTTGATCGCCAAACTTCGACCCAGGCCCTAACAGAAACAGAGGCCAGAGCCTAGGCCACACCATCTCCAAGGTGTGGCGACGCATCCCTTCGTCCTGCTCGGAATGACGCTGGGCTATGCTGGCGCCCTGAGCATAGCGCAGGGTCTCACTCCAGATGGCACACTACGGCCGGGTGTCGCTGCAGCTTGAGGATAGAACAGCCTAGGCAATCACCGGGCAAAAAGGCGTCTGCCGGTGGGTTAGCCCACCGGCAGACACTCTTCCCGGCCAAGGGAAGGGGACCCGACGCTATGACTGAAATGGTTTATCTGAAATACAAGACGGGCAATGCCCAAGAATGTTACGGAGTTTTCGAGGAATTGTTCGGCTAATACGCGCACATCTCGCGGTCAGCTGAAGCCCCAGGTCTCTAGGCGGACGAATGAGGAGAGAAAGGAACCGTCGCTGGCCTGACGAAACGGTATCCCAGCCCTCGGTCGGTGAAGATGTGGCGGGGGGTGTGAGCGTGGTCGCCCAACTGTTGCCGCAAGCGAGCGATGTGCACCTTTGCGCTCGGCCGCGCCGTATCGGCTCGCGTCCTTGACTCGTCCGTGGTCACCGCCGCTCCTCAGCAGATGCGCGGCAGCATCTCCCCCACCAGCATGTGGACGATGCGCGTGCCGCCAATAGTTGTCTTCATCAGAACCTTTCCCTCAAGCTCGGTGGTTACC
>JALHUG010000112.1 GCA_022866185.1 Dehalococcoidia bacterium | reverse complement strand
GGCGCATTGATGAAGCGAGCGACCTTGGCCCGCGTCTCCTCGTAGGCGGCGGTGGCCTCCTCGCCCAGGGTGTGGATGGCCCGGTGGATGTTGGCGTTCTGGTGCTCGTAGAAGTGAACCAGCGCGTCAATGACCGCGCGTGGCTTCTGGGTGGTGGCGGCGTTGTCCAGATAGACCAGCGGCTTGCCATGCACCTGGCGACCAAGGATGGGGAAATCCTGGCGAATGGCCTGTACGTCGAGCATGGTCCTCGCCCTCACCGCTTTATGGCAGAGCCACCCGGATCTCGCTGCCCTCGACCCTGAGGGGATAGGTGTTGAGAGGCTTGACGGCGGGCAGAGCCAGCACCTTGCCCGTCCTGACGTCGAAGCGGGCGCCGTGGCGGGGGCACTCGATGACGTCGCCCGCCAGCTCTCCCTGATCGAGAGGGCCGCCGTCGTGGGTGCAGAGGTCGTCGATGGCGTAGAACTGCCCGTCCACGTTGCACAGGGCGATACGCCTGTCGCCCACGGCCACCACCTTCACCCGCCCCGGTGGGATGTCGCTGGTGTCCGCTACACTGATGAAGTCGCTCATGGCGTCGCCAAGCCCAGCTTCTCGCCGACCGCTTGCCGCAGCCTATGCTGAACGCTCAACTGGGGGATCGTCTCGAGAACCGGCTCGAAGAAGCCGTCCACGATCAGCCTCTCGGCGTCCTGGCGGCTGAGGCCGCGGCTCATCAGATAGAAGAGCTGGTTCTCATCGACCTGGCCGACGGTTGCCGCGTGGCTGCAGCGCCTGATGTCGCTGGCCTCGATCTCCAAAGGCAGGATGGGGTGAGCCTTGGCCCCCTGGCTGAGGATGAGGTTGCGCACAGTCTGGCCGGCGTCGGTGCCGCGGCCACCGCGATGCACCCGCACGATACCCAGGTGCACCGACATAGCCCGATCCTTGACCGCCACCTTGAACAGCAGATCGCTCGTGCAATCAGGGGCGATGTGCTCCTGCAACGTCTGGTGGTCGAAGTGCTGGTCGTCGCCGCCGAAGACCACCCCCCGCATCTGGGCGTTGGCCCCGGCGCCTTCCAGCACGCTCTCCACGAAGAGCTTGGTGAGCTTCCCCCCAAGGCCGATGATTAGGGAGTCCAGCCGGCTGTCTTCCTCCAGCAGGTGGCGCTGCGCCCCCAGGTTATACACCTGCTGCCCCAGTTGCTGCACCGAGATGTGGCGGAGCTGCGCCCCCGCCTGCAGATAGACCTCGGTGGCGGCGCAGGAGAGGGCTTGGCCGTCCAGCTCCGGCGAGAACTGCTCGGCGATGAAGGTGAGCTTGCTCCCCTCTTCCAGCACGATGAGGGTGTGGGGGAAGACGGCCAGCCCCGGCCTGGCCAGCCATTGGCAGACCCGCAAGGGCAGGGCCACCTCCACCCCTTGCGGCACGTAGACGAAGGCGCCGCCGCTCCACAGGGCGCCGTGGAGAGCGGCGAACTTGCCGTGCTCTGGAGACAGGCAGCGGGTCATGAAGTAGCGCTGCACCAGATCCGGCTGCTCGCGGACGGCCCCCTGCAGGCTGGTGAAGATGACCCCCTGCCTGGCTGCCTCCTCCGCCAGCGACAGGTGGACGACCTGCGAGTCGTGCTGAACCAGGAGGCCGCCCTCCGGCTGGCCCACGTCCAGCAAGGGGCGTAGGTCCTGGGGCAGGTGGGCTATGCTATCCACCTGGGCGCAGGGCGCTTCGGCGAAGGGCAGAAGCTGGTCGAGGGCGAGGGCGCTGATATCGGTGCGCCGCCAGTCCTCGTCCTGAAGCGTGGGCATGGGCGTGGCCTCGTAGACCCGCCAGGCCTCCAGGCGGCGCTGGCGCAGCCAGGCCGGCTCGTCACAGAGGGAGGATAGCTCCTCCACCGTCTGGCGGGAAAACCCCTTCGCTGTCTGTTTCATGATCGCAGTCAAAGGCACGATTCCGTTTGCTGAGGAGCGAGCATCGCTCGGGGCCGGTTCGCCGTTGGTGGTCCAACCCTGGACCCCCGCCTGAAGGCGGGGGCATCGGATTGGCCTCCCCGTGCCCCAGCCTAGCCGACGGCCCCCTCCATCTGGAGCTGGATGAGGCGGTTCAGCTCCACCGCGTACTCCATGGGCAGCTCCTTGACGATGGGCTCGATGAAGCCGCTGACGATCAGCGTCGCCGCCTCCGTCTCGCTCAGGCCGCGGCTCATCAGGTAGAAGAGCTGCTCGGAGCCGATCTTGCTGACGGTGGCCTCGTGGCCGACGCTTGCCTGCTCCTCCTCCACCTCCATGTAGGGGTAGGTGTCGGAGCGGGACTCGTCGTCCAGGACCAGGGCGTCGCAGCGGACGCTGGCTTTCGCCCCAACGCTGCCCGGGTAGACCTTCACCAGGCCGCGATAGCTGCTGCGGCCGCCGTCCTTGCTGATGGACTTGGAGACGACGACCGAAGACGTATGGGGGGCAGCGTGCACCATCTTGGCGCCGGCGTCCTGGTGCTGGCCCTTGCCGGCGAAGGCCACCGAAAGCATCTCGCCGTGGGCCCCCGGCTCCATGAGGAAGACGGCGGGGTACTTCATGTTGACCTTGCTGCCCAGGTTGCCGTCCACCCACTCCATGATCGAGTCTTGGTAGGCCACTGCCCGCTTGGTCACCAGGTTGTAGACGTTGGTGGACCAGTTCTGGATGGTGGTGTAGCGCACGCGCGCCCCCGGCTTGACGATGATCTCCACCACCGCCGCATGGAGGGAGTCGGCGCTGTAGATGGGGGCGGTACAGCCCTCCACGTAGTGCAGATAGCTGCCGGGCTCGGCGATGATCAGGGTGCGCTCGAACTGGCCCAGCTTCTCGGCGTTGATGCGAAAGTAGGCCTGGAGAGGAACCGTGACCTGAACGCCTTCCGGCACGTAGATGAAGCTGCCGCCGCTCCACACCGCCGAGTTGAGGGCAGAGAACTTGTTGTCGGCCGGCGGCACCACCGTGCCGAAGTACTGCTGGAACAGCTCGGGATGCTCGCGCAGGGCGGTGTCGGTGTCCAGGAACAGCACCCCCTGCTTGACCAGCTCCTCGTGCAGGTTGTGATAGACGACCTCCGAGTCGTACTGAGCGCCCACGCCGGCCAGGAACTGCCGCTCGGCCTGGGGGATGCCCAGCCTGTCGAACGTGCGCTTGATGTACTGAGGGACGTCGTCCCAGTTGCGCACCTGGTGGTCGGCAGGCTTGACGTAGTAGTAGATGTCGTCGAAGTTGATGCCCGACAGGTCGCCGCCCCACGTAGGCATAGGCTTCTTCCGGAAGACCTCCAGAGCCCGCAGGCGGAGGTCCCGCATCCAGGCGGGCTCCCCTTTGAGCCAGGAGATCTCCTCTACCACCTCCGACGACAGGCCCAGCCGGGCGCGGAAGAGGGGCTTCTCGGCGTCGCGGAAGCCGTACCTCTGAGCATAGTCGGCCTGGGGGGCCTCTACGGGCTTCTTGACCATTCCGCCTCCAACCTAGACCGCTGCCTCGCCGGCAATCCAGTCGTAGCCCTTGGCCTCCAGCTCCTGGGCCAGCTCCATGCCGCCGGAGCGCACGATGCGGCCGTCGAAGAGGACGTGCACGAAATGAGGCTCGACGTAGTTCAGTATGCGTTGGTAGTGGGTGATCAGCAACATCCCCATCTGGGGCCCGGCCAGCTTGTTGATGCCGTTGGCCACCGCCCGCAGCGCGTCGATGTCCAGGCCCGAGTCGGCCTCGTCCAGGACGGCCATCTCGGGCTGCAGCATGGCTAGCTGAAGGATTTCGTTTCGCTTCTTCTCGCCGCCTGAGAAGCCCTCGTTGACGTAGCGCTCGGAGAACGAGCGGTCCATCTCCAGCAGGGCCATCTTCTCGAAGAGCTGCCGGCGGAAGTCGGTGACCGATGGCTCCTCGCCCTTGCTGGCCTTGACCGCCATGCGCAGGAAGTGGCGCACCTTCACGCCGGGGATCTCCACCGGGTACTGGAAAGCCAGGAACATCCCGCGGCGGGCCCGCTCGTCGGGGGGTAGGGAGAGGATGTCCTCGCCCTTCAGCAGCACCCGGCCCTGGGTCACCTGAAAGTGGGGGTTGCCCATGAGGGTGTGGGCCAGGGTGCTCTTGCCGGAGCCGTTGGGCCCCATGAGGGCGTGCAGCTGCCCGCGCTCAACGGTCAGGTTGACCCCTTTAAGGATCTCCTTGCCCTCTACACTCACGTGGAGGTCTTCGATGACGAACAGTGGCTGAGGCATCTCCGCAAGCCGATATCAGAATATTTTACTGCGTAAACCTGCTACCCGCTATTTTAGCACACGCCTGCCATTGTTTCAACCGCTGTGGGGACCTGTTTGGCCAGGCGGTGAGTCCCGCCTGCGCGTGGCAGCCTAGACCCTTCGCTGCGCTCAGGGTGACAACGACGGCTGTCGTCATTCTGAGCGACGCGAAGAATCTCAGGGAAGCGAAGCATCCCGTGCGATGCGCCATTGTTTTGTTCATGCCCTTCGGGCCTGTCTTCCGCCCGCTCATCCTGAGCTTGTCGAAGGAGGAGCGGGGCTCATGGTTCGACAGGCTCACCATGAGCGGCTGAAGGGCTCACCATGAGCGGAGATGCTGAGGCACCGCAAGCCGCCTGCGCCGAACCCGTGCGCCTGCCCACTTGTCTCAGAACCCTCCCCTGGCTACAATCACACTGACGAGGGCCGCATGCAATGTCTGTCAAGACTGTCTTCCTGAGCTCCACAGCCAAAGACCTGGCTGAATACCGCGAGGCGGCCTATCATGCCATCCAGCGCCTGGACGGCTGGCAGTGCGTGTGGATGGAGGACTTCGGGGCGCGCGACTGGGAAGTCGACGAGTTCTGCCGCGCCGAGGTAGCGAAATGCGACCTCCTGGTGGGCATCCTGGGCCATCTCCACGGCAGTTGCCCGCCGGGGAGCGATCAGTCCTTCACCGAGCGGGAATACGACGCTGCCGTCGCTGGCAACTTGCCCCGCCTGATGTTTATGGCCGCTGAGAACTTCCTTGTACCCGCAAGCCTCTTCGAGCCGACGAAGAAGCAACGCAAGCAGCGGAGCTTCCGGAAGCGTGTGAGCCGGGACCGCACCTGTGCCACCTTCGCCTCAGCCGACAACCTGGCTTCCTTGGTGGTGCAGGCCATCCGCAATTGGGAGCAGAGGGAGGCAGCGCAAGAGCGCCGCCCCCCCGGTGCTCGCGCCGAGGGTGTGATGCCCCTGCCCCCGCAGCCCTACTTCGCCCATCCTTACCCGCTCCAGGAGCACTTTACCGGCCGCGTCGGCGAGCGGCAGATGCTCACCGAGTGGCTGAAGGACGACGACCACCCTGTCCTCGCCCTCGTCGCCATCGGCGGGATGGGCAAGTCGGCGCTCACCTGGGCCTGGCTCCAGCGCGACGTGCTCGGCCTGCCCCTGCCCGGCCAGCCCAAGGACGACCCCGAGGTCGCCCAGGCCTGCCGCCTGCCGGAGGACGCCCGCCCCGAGGGCGTGCTGTGGTGGTCGTTCTACGAGCGCGAGGCCCGCTGCGCCGCCTTCCTGAACGAGGCGCTGACCTACGCCAGTGGCGGAGGCGTGGACCCCAAGGAAATCGCCTCCGACTACGACAAGCTGCGGGAGCTGGTCGCCCTCCTCCAGGGGCGCCGCCTGCTGCTGGTGCTGGACGGCCTGGAGCGGGAGCTGCGCGGTTACCCGGAGCTCTCCGCCGCCTACCAGGGCGATGCCGTGGCCGAGGACCCCCAGGGCGACTTCCGCGCCTGCCGCGACCCCCATGCGGCCGACTTCCTGCGCCAGGTGACTGCGCTCGCTGGAGGCAGCCGCGTGCTGATCACCAGCCGCCTCTTCCCGCGCGAGCTGGACGGCCTGGCCGGCTGCCGGCACGAGGATCTGACCGGCCTCGACCCGGCGGACGCCGTGGCCTTCTTCCGCGCCCAGGGGGTGAAGAAGGGGACGCGGGCCGAGATCGAGGCCGCCTGCGCCCCCTACGGCTACCTCCCCCTCGCCCTGCGCCTGCTGGCGGGGGTGATCGTCCGCGACCCCCGAACGCCCGGCGACATCCGGGTCGCCGATCGCCACCCCGTCCTGCCGGAGCTTAAGGGCAAGGAGCAGCACCACATCCTTGAGGTGTCGTACAACGCGTTGGGTGAGAAGAAACAGGGCCTGCTGAGCCGCATCGCCGCCTTCCGCAGCCCGATGACCTACGACGCGCTGTCGGCGGTGAGCCCGTACCGAAAGGCTAAGCAGCTTGACGCCGCGCTCCAGGAGCTGCTGGACCGCGGCCTGCTCTTCCGCGCTGGCGATCGCTACGACCTGCACCCGATCGTTCGGAAGTACGCCTACGACCGCCTGGGCGGCAAGGAGGGCGTGCACAGCCGCCTGCGCGACTACTTCGCCGCTGTGCCCGCGCCGGACGAGGACAAGGTGCAGAGCGTGGACGAACTGGCGCCGGTCATCGAGCTCTACCACCACACCGTCGGCGCCGGGCGATACGACGAGGCGTGTGACCTCTTCTACGAGCGGCTCAACAAGCCGCTCTACTACCGCTTCGGCGCCTACCAGACCTTCATCGATCTCCTGGGCGGGCTCTTCCCCGACGGTGAGGAGCGCCCGCCGCGGCTGAAAGACGAGGGCGACCAGGCCCGGCCGCTGAACGATCTGGCCAACTGCTACAGCCTCTCCGGCCAGCCCCGCCGCGCCGTGCCGCTGTTCGCGCAGCACAACGCCATCCGCGAGAAGCAGGGCGACAGGAATAGCCTGACCATCGGCCTGGGGAATCTCGCGTATATGACACAAGTGCCCCTCGGCGAGCTGGCGGCAGCCGAGGCGAACCTGCGGCGCAGCATCCAGTTGGGCCGCGACGTCGGAGACGTGTTCTGGGAAGCGGTCGGCCACGAGGAGCTCGGCCGGCTATTGGCCTACGAGGGTGCTTTCGAGGGGGCGGCGCGGGAGCTGGATGCTGCCCTGGCGTCGTTTAGCGGGCTGGGAGATCTCCAAGGCCAATGCGTCGCCTGGGCCTCCCGCGTCCTGCGCGCCCTGCTGATGGGCGAGGCCAAAGCCGCGCTGGCCGCCGCCCGCCGGGCGCACGAGATTGCCACGAGCCGTCGGAACGAGCGCGATCGTGTCCAGGCCGAGCGGCTGCTGGGGGCGGCGCTGGTGGCCCTGGCCGCCCAGGATGGAGAGGGTAAAGACAAGGCCCTGGCGGAGGCCGAAGGCCACCTGACCGAGGCCCTCACCCGCTGCCGCCGCATCAACCTGGTGGAGCTGGAGCCGGACATCCTGCTGGCCTGGGCGCGCTGGCATCGTGCCAGGGGCAACGCCCCGCAGGCCCGCGCGCACGCCGCGGAGGCCCTGGCCATCGCCGACCGCTGCGAGTACCGCCTGGTGCAGGCGGACGCTCACAACCTCCTGGCCCGCCTGGCGCTGGACGCCGGCGAGCCGGACGTGGCCCGCCAGCACGCGGCGATCGCCCGCGAGCGCGCCCTGTGCGACGGCCCGCCCCACTGCTACCAGCCCGCCCTGGACGAGGCCGAGCGCCTGCTGAAGGCGGCCCCGTAACTGGTCGCGATTCGCGGGTTCTCCCCGCTCATCCTGAGCTTGTCGAAGGAGGAGCGGGGGCTCATGGTTCGACAGGCTCACCATGAGCGGCCTAAGGGCTCACCATGAGCGGCTCAAGAAGGGCCGAGAATCAGGCCACGGGGGTCGTGAACCAGCCCCCGCTCTCACCCCAGCAGGGCGTCCAGGACCGCCTGCCAGGAGGAGAAGTCGGGGAAGACGAGCCCGGCGCCAGCGGCCGCCAGCTCGTCGGCGCTGAAGTAGCCGGTGGCCACCGCCAGCGAGCGCGCCCCGTTGGCCTGGGCGGCGGCGACGTCCAGGGGCGTGTCGCCGATAACGTAGACCTCGCGCGGGCCATGCCCGCCGCCCGCTGCGGCCAGCCGCTCGATGGCTATTGCCACAAGCTCCGCTCGATCCTCGGAGTCATCGCCGTAGCCGCCTGCCAGGAAGAAATCGTACAGGCCGAAGCGCGCCAGCTTCAGGCGGGCAGCCTCGTGGAAGTTGCCCGTCGCCAGCCCCAGAAACACCCCCGGCGCCGCCCGCAGGCCCGCCAGCAGCTCGCGCACGCCGGGGAGCACATGCCCCTCGCTCTCGGCGAGCGCGTTGGGCAGGATGCTGTGGTAGGCCTGCTGAAAGCGAGCCAGAAGAGCGGGGAAGTCGCCGTCGAGCCCGTGGACGCCGACGGCCTCGCGGAGGATGGCCGTATCGGTGCGGCCGCTGAAACTGATGCCGGCGAAGCCATCGTCGATGCCGAAGAGCTGGGCGAAGGCCAGGTTCATCGCCCGACCGCCGGCGCCGTCGCTATCC
>JALHUG010000111.1 GCA_022866185.1 Dehalococcoidia bacterium | reverse complement strand
GTGGTGGCCATCGTTGCCCTGGACGATCAGGGGAATGTCCTTCTGGTGCGTCAGTACCGCCTGCCCACCGAGCGATCGCTCGTGGAGATCCCTGCCGGAGGTGTCGATGCCGGCGAGAGCGCGGAGGAGGCTGCTCAGCGCGAGCTTCAGGAGGAGACGGGCCAGCGGGCCGGCCGCCTGGAGCGCTTGTACAGTTTTTTCGTCTCCCCCGGCTACTGCGGCGAGTACATGCACCTGTACCTGGCGACGGCACTCGAACCGAGTGCCCTGGCGTCCGATGCGGACGAGCGCATCGAGGTGGTGCGGCTGCCTCTGTCCGAGGCCCTGCGGCTCATCGAGCGGGGGGAGATATGCGACGCCAAGAGCATTGTCGGTCTGTGGGCGGCGGCTCGGCGCGAGAGTCCATAGTTTCGCCGGTGCGTTGCTGGGGGTGGGCCCCTCCTTTCGTTTTCCGCATGAACGTCCTGGCTCGTCCGTGGCGGTTTTGGGGCGGGGCAGCCCTCTGGGGCGGCATCTGGCTGGCCCTGCTGGCTGGCGCGATCGTCTTGAGCGTGCTGGCGGGTCTGCACTCGCGGCTGCCGGGCGATGTCGATATCGCCGAGTGGGTGCAGGGCTCACTGTTCCCTGGCATGGGCGTGTCGCGATTGGTACGGGCGGTTGGAAGCACCGAGGTGGTGCTGGCTACGGGGGCCGCGGTTGCGGTCGTGCTCTGGGTGATGGGCTTGCGGCGCCAGGCTCTGCTATTGGGCCTTGGGCTGGTGGTGCTGCCCTTTCTCCAGCATGGCCTGAAGGAACTGGTAGATAGGCCACGCCCCACGCCAGACCTTGTCGAGCTGCGGGCGGGCTTCTCCAGCCCCTCCTTCCCTTCGGGTCATGTAATGAGCTCAGCCCTGCTCTACGGTTTCCTGCTCTATTTGTCGCTACGGATAGCCCTACCGAGCATACTGAGGGTGGCGCTCCTGGGGTGGTGCGCCTTCATGCTGGTCGTTTCGGGCCCGGCCAACGTTTACGTGGGGGTTCACTGGCCCAGCGACGTAGTGGGTGGATACGCCTGGGCCGCCGTGCTGCTCCTGCCGCTGGTCTACGCCGATCAGGTCATGGGCCGACGGCGGTGGTGATGGCGGCCTCTCTGCCGGCTACGTCTTCACCAGGCTGATCAACTCGAGTACGGCGTCGGCGGCCTTCCTCAGGCCCGCCAGCTCGTCCGGCTCGAGCTCGACCTCGATCACCTTCTCCACGCCGCCGGCGCCTAGCTGGGCCAGCACTCCCACGAAGGCGCTGCGGATGCCGTATTCGCCCTCCAGCCAGACGGCGCAAGGCAGGATGCGCTTGCGGTCCAGCAGGATGGAATCGACCATTTCTACGGTGCCCCAGGCTGGGGAGTACCAGGCGCTGGTGCCCAGAAGGCCCACGATCTCCGTTCCCGCCTTGCGTGTGCGGTCAACGATGGCGTCGATGCGCTCCTTGGGCAGAAGCTGGCGCAGGGGCACGCTGCCGACAAGGGCGTGGCTGACGATGGGGACCATCGTGGCGTCGGTGTGGCCGCCCAGAACGTAGGCAGCGACGTCCTTGACCGACACACCCAGCTCCCAGGCGATGAAGGTGCGGTAGCGGGTGCTGTCCAGCATGCCCCCCTGGCCGACGAGGCGGTTGCGGGGTAGGTTGGTGGCCTGCTTGGCGACGTGACACATGGCGTCCATGGGGTTGGCAAACTCGACGATGATGGTGTCGGGGGAGTGCTGAACGGCCTTCTGGGCCACCTCTCGCACGATGTTGGCATTGATGTTCACCAAGTCCTCGCGGCTCATGCCCGGCTTTCGGGGCGAGCCGGAGGTGATCACCACCACGTCCGAGCCGGCCGTGTCCTTCCAGTCGTTGGTGCCGGTGATGCGGGCGTCGGAGCCCACCAGCGGCCCTGCGTGAGCCAGGTCGAGGGCCTTGCCCTGGGGCAAGCCCTCGATGACATCCAGCAGCACGATATCGCAGTAGCCCTTCTCCTGGAGGATGTGGGCCATCGATCCGCCGGTGGCCCCAGCCCCGACGATGGTCACCTTCTTGCGCATGGCGGCTCACGCCTCCTCTTCTGGTCTAGCTTAGGGAGCTGCGTATCTGGTTCAGGAGCCCGCCGGCTAGCGCAATCTCCACCTGGCGCGGGGTTAGGTCGTGACGAGCGGTGAATTCGTATCCTTGGGTGATGTTGCGCACGGTGATCTGGTTTCCGGCCCTTATTGCCTGTCGCACGTTGGCGATCTCCAGCACGTCGCCGGGGTTCAGGCGGTCGTAGTCTGCCTCGGCGACGAAACGCAGGGGCAGGATGCCGAAGTTGATCAGATTGGCGTGGTGCATGCGGGCGAACGTCTTGGCGAGCACCGCCTTCACCCCCAGATACATGGGAGCGAGGGCGGCGTGCTCGCGGCTGGAGCCCTGGCCGTAGTTGGCTCCGCCCACGATCATGCTGGCGCCTGCCTCCTTGGCGCGTTGGGGGAAGGTGGGGTCGACATAACTGAAGACGTACTGTGAGATGGCAGGAATGTTGGAGCGCAGGGGTAAGACCTTGGCTCCTGCTGGCAGAATCGTGTCGGTGCTGATGTTGTCGCCTAGCTTGAGGAGGAGTTCGCCACGGATGACCTCTGGCATCGGCTCTGCCGGCGGCAGGGGAGCGATGTTGGGCCCGCGCGCGATCTCCACCTCCTCCGGCTTCTCGGCGGGCGCGATGATCATGGAATCGTCGATGGAGAACTCCCGTGGCGGCTCGATGCGGGGCGGTTCGCCCAGCTCGCGTGGGTCGCTGATGACGCCGCGCAGGGCGCTGACGGCCGCTACCTCGGGGCTAGCCAAGTAGATGCGGTCGTCGGCGGTGCCGCTGCGGCCGGGGAAGTTGCGATTGAAGGTGCGCAGGGAGGCCGCGCCGGTGGGGGGCGCCTGGCCCATGCCGATGCAGGGGCCGCAGGCCGATTCCAGGATGCGGACGCCCGCCTCGATGAGGTCGGCCAGAGCGCCGGCGCGGGCGATCATGGTGAGCACCTGGCGCGAGCCGGGGCTTATCGTCATGCTCACCCGCGGGTGCAACTTCTGGCCCTTGAGGACGCTGGCCACCATCATCAGCTCCTCATAGGAGGAGTTGGTGCAGCTACCTATGCAAACCTGCACCACTTCTGTGCCAGCCGCCTCGCGCACGGGCACGACCGCATCGGGACTGGAGGGGCAGGCGACAAGCGGCTCCAGCGTGCTGAGGTCGATCTCCATCACCTCGTCGTACCCGGCGTCGGGGTCGGCGGTCAGGGGGCGCCATACCCCCTCGCGCTTCTGGGCGCGCAGGTAGTCGCGGGTCCGCTCGTCGCTGGGGAAGATGGAGGTGGTGGCCCCCAGTTCGGCCCCCATGTTGGTGATGGTGGCGCGCTCGGGCACGGAGAGGGTCTCCACGCCTGGCCCGCCGTACTCGAAGAGCGTGCCCAGGCCGCCCTTCACCGTCCGGCGGCGCAGCACCTCCAGAATGACATCCTTGGCTGAGACCCAGGGCGGCAAGCTACCAGTGAGGCGCACCAGCACCACTTTGGGGGCTATCAGGTAGAAAGGCTGGCCGCCCATGGCCACCGCTACATCCAGGCCACCGGCTCCGATGGCCACCATGCCCAGGCCGCCGCAGGTAGGCGTATGGCTATCGGAGCCCAGGAGCGTTTGGCCCGGCACGCCG
>JALHUG010000016.1 GCA_022866185.1 Dehalococcoidia bacterium | reverse complement strand
CGGGTTATGCCCACCAGGATGTTGGACCAGACGGGCGGGGTGATAAGGCGGCCGCCCTCGACGATGAAGATGTTCTCGCCGCTGCCCTCCGAGACGTGGCCGTCCTCGGTGAGCATGATGGCCTCGTCGTAGCCGTTCTCCACCGCTTCCGTCTTGGCTAGGGCCGAGTTGACGTAGATGCCGTTGATCTTGGCTCGGGCCGGGATACTCACATCCTCTATCCGCCGCCAGGAAGAGGTACCGCAGCGCGCCCCCCTCTCGATGTCCAAATAGGGGCCGAAGGGGGTGACGAAGATCAGGAAGTCGTCCTGCAGGTCGTGCAGGCGCACGCCTAGCGCCTCGCTGCTCTTGTAGGCGATGGGGCGAACGTAAACGTCCTCCTGATAGCCGCACATCTCCACCAATTGTGCGGTCATATCGCAAAGCTCATCGATGCTGTAGGGGAGATCGATCTTGAGGACACGACAGCTCTGGCGCAGGCGATGGTAGTGGTCGGCGAGGCGGAAGAGATAGGGCTGCTTGTCCTCCTCGTTCCAGTTGCCGCGGATCCCCTCGAATACGGCAGTGCCATAGTTGAAGGCGTGCGTCATTACGCCGATGTTGGCCTCCGCCAACGGAACGAACTGCTTGCGAAAATAAGCATAGGGCGTGGCCATGGCAAAAACGCTCCTTTCGAGGGGAGTTGGGCCTATTATAGCAGCCTGAGGGCTGAATACAAGTGATGAGGGGATATCGGCTGCGGGAGAGGCCTAGTGCGGGTGGGAGCGTCTACCTGACGAAGAGGGCTCTCTGGTGTGCGTACCAGTTGGGCGTTCAGCTGCAGCCAGGAAGGGTCAGCTTCCACTGCTGGTTGGACCCGTAATGGCAACCCCACTGAATGACGGCCGCTCCATCCGCGGTGCTTGCGTCATAGACGTCGACGCATAGCCCGCTAGCCTTGTTGTTGATCGGTGCGGTGCAGCCGCAGCACGAAGGCACGGTGAACTTCTGAGCGTCCGTTCCATTGCACGGATACTGCCACAGCTGAACGCCCTGGTCGTGGCTTGCGCCCGGAACGTCGAGGCACATGCCGCTATGTTTGAATTTAATCTGGTACCATCCGCCGCCCACATCAGCGATGTCGACCGTCTGTGCTGGCGTCCCGTTACACGGCCACTGCCAAATCGGCGCACCAACACTCGTGCTACCCCATTGTACGTCCATGCATTTGCCACTATGCTGGGCGACCAGACTTGCCCCAAAGAATGAGGCCTCGAGCCAGACCCAGTTGCTGTGCGTGTCGCTTGAGCAGCCGCTGGCGTTGCAGGCCCTCACAGCCGCGTGGTAGTAGTCGGAGACAGAGTACGAGAAGCCGCTGGGGCTGCCCGCATCATACGCCCAGTTGAGCAGCGTTACCGTGCTGCCGCCATTCCACCTGTCGACGAAGACCTGGTAGGAGGTCGCGCCGGACACGGCGCTCCAGGAGACGGAGCCGTTGCCGCTGCTGCCGCTGACGCTGACCCAGCCCGGCGAGGAAGGCGGCGCCTCGAGCCAGACCCAGTAGGGGTTGCTGTGCGTATCGCTTGAGCAGCCGTTGGCGTTGCAGGCCCTCACAGCCGGGCGGTACCAGTCGGACACAGAGTACGAGAAGCTGCTGGGACTGGCCGTATCGTACGCCCAGTTGAGCAGCGTTACCGTGCTGCCGCCATTCCACCTATCGACGAAGACGTCGTAGTAGGTGGCCCCCGACACGTGTCCCCAGATGACGGAGCCGGTGCTGCCGCCGCTGAGGCTCACCCAGCCCGGCGGCGAAGGCGGCGGCGCCTCGAGCCAGACCCAGTAGGGGTTGCTGTGCGTATCGCTTGAGCAGCCGCTGGCGTTGCAGGCCCTCACGGCCGCGTGGTACGAGTCGGAAACAGAGTACGAGAAGCTTCGGGGACTGCCCGTATCGTACGCCCAGTTGAGCAGCGTTACCGTGCTGCCGCCATTCCACCTATCGACGAAGACCTCGTAGTAGGTCGCCCCGGACACGGCACTCCAGGAGACGGAGCCGTTGCCACTGCTGCCGCCGACGCTGACCGAGGCCGGCGGCGAAGGCGGGGCGATGTACACGTAGCCGGAGTAGGCCCACGGGGAGCACAGCGGCTCTTGGTATAGGTGCATACACGCCCGGACCTGGCCCTGGTATTTGCCGGCCGGCTCGTTCTGCCACCGGACGGTTTGGATGCCGCCTCTTCCGGGCGCTGCCGCAGCCTCCACCTCGTGCCAGACGTACCCGTCCTTGTACAGCTTGGTTTCGAACTTGTACTCCTTATTGGAGTCGTCGTACCAGCGGAGCCGCAGATCGGTCGCGCCCGGCCAAGCGACCAGACCCGCGCCGTAGGGCGCGGCGACGCCCACCTCTACGGGCTGTGTGGATCTGACCTCTCCGTAGTGGTAGGCCAAAGCGTTGGTGTAAGGAGAAACGACGTAGGTCTGCCAGCCCGTCGGCTGACTGTAGACCTCGACGCCGGAGGCGTTCTTGGGGCCATTCGGTAGATGGACGCCGAGCCATCGCCAGATGGAGAAGAAGGCTTCGCTGTGAACGGGCCCGGCATCCCAGCCCAGGTGGACATCGACCCACTGAAACGGTGTACCCTCCAGCGAATCGACCGGGTCGGGGGTGTAGGCATGATAGTAGCGGTCGCGGTCGCCCTGCGGGAGGCTTGACACAACGCACAGTTGGCTCGTCATCAGCGAGTCAGGGCACGCTATGTTGAGGTCCGGCGGGCACTTGGTCTTCGGTATCTTCTTGTCGGCGTGGCAGAAGCCGAGGTTGTGACCCAGCTCGTGGGCTATGACGGTCACCAACTGATCCGGATTGTTGGGGTCCGCAGCGAGCGGCGTCAGCCACATCGTGCGGACCTGTGGCGAGTCGGTAGTCGGCTCTTCCGCGCACCCGCCTGCTCTTGGGTGTGAGCATGTCCCATCCTTGATCTTGACTGCCGGGTCCGAGCAGCTGGCGACCATGATATCTCTTCCGGCCAGCGAGCGCACTCCATCATTCCAGATAGCCAGTGCCCGGTCGATATCGGCGGAGGACGCTCTGGTGCTTTCGTTACATACGCGCAGCACATCCCCCTCGACCAGCCAGTAGCTTACGTTGGAGATTATGTTGCCCTGGCTCCAGTGGTCGGCCCTTGACGCTGAAGGAAGCAGGGCCCAGACGACGATCGCCGCCAGGATAAGCCCTACGACCGCTGCTTTGGGTTTGGGCAGCAACTCAGGCACCCCCTAGGAGATCACGAGGAAGACCTAGCCCGTGTTGGGGTTGTAGCCCCACCAAGAGTCCTCGTTGGGGCACTCCGTTTCGAAGAACACAACAACCCCGCCGTCGGCCGACGGATTCCTGACGAACTCTGTCCAGGGGCAGCCATCACCGCGGTCAGGGATGAAGTACTTGCCGTCCGGTCCCAGTTGGATCTCGGACGGCGACGGCAGATCCTCGCGTGGCATGCCCATGATGATCGGCGTGGGGGTGGGGGTGGGCTTAAGTGTCACCGGGGCAGGTGTGGGAAAGAAGCCCCGGCACTCGCCGGTGGCGGGGGCGAAGGAAATGTCGGGCTCGCAGGTAGGGGACTGCAGCAGCACCCACTCCTGCCCCTCCTCAACGGTTCTCGACACCTCCCAGTATACGCACCCGTCACCCACATCGGGCCTGAAGTACTTGCCGTCGTCGCCCAGCGTGATGGCCTCGGGCGCGGCCAGGCTGGTCCTCGGCTTGCGAGGGGGGAGGGTGGTCGGCACCGGCCTAGCAAAGGGGCCCGCGTAATCGGAGGGAGTTGGCGTCCCCCACGTATCAGGCGCTATGAGCACGAACGACACCACTTCCCCCGTGGAGGGAGCGTACCGCCAGCCCATCTCACACCAAAGGTTGCCAACAAAGACCCACTCCACGCCTTGGAAGGTCCCCCGCCCGTCTTCGAAGAGGGGGCAGCCGTCGCCGCGATCGGCGACGAACAGCCTGCCGTCGGGCTCCGCCTGGAAGTCGCCAGCCTCCACCGGCAGCTGGGCGGCCGCCGGCACCGTCGTGGGGACGGGGCCCGCGTAAAACTTGGAGGGAATTGGCGTCCTCGGCGCATCACCCGTTATGACCGCCACCGGCACCACTTCCCCCGTGTCGGGGGCGTACTCCCAGGCCAGCCCGCAGGAAGAGTTGTCAAGAAGGACCCACTCCCGCCCTCCGAAGGTCTTCCGGTCCGTTTCGTGGAGGGGGCAGCCGTCGCCGCGATCGGGGACGAACAGCTTGCCATCGGCCCCCACCTGGATGTCGGCCGCCCGCACCGGTAGCTGGGCGGATGCCGGTATATCCGTAGGGATGGGGAACGGCGCCTCGCCCTCCGACGGCCCGCCGCCACCAGCCGCCTGATTCAGGCCGGCATACGCCGCGGCCGCAACGCCTACAGCCACGACCACAAAGACAAAGAGCCCGATAATCCTGCGTGTCATAACCTTCACTCCTACTCGCGAACGTAGTCTACCACATCCCCGAATTTTGTCAAGGTGCTTGCAGCCGGAGTTTCTTCGCCAAATTCTTTTCCCTGGCGCCGTCATTCCAAATAGCCAGGGCCAGCGTTACGGGCAGTATCCAGACAAGCCGCAGGGATCTTCGCATACGCTCACCGGTCGACTGGCGTCAGGTCGGTCAGTACGGTCTCCAGCTTCCTATTGCTCTGGGGTCAGGCAAAGCTCAGGCCGCGAGCCTCCGAAACCGAAAACTTCGCAGGGGTCCAACGGTTGGGCAAGGAAGTCGACGATCATGGCGAAGGTGGCGGGGTCGGCCAGCACCCTTTCCAGCTCCGCTAGCCCTTCTTCGACAACCACCTTCCTTGCAGGGTCCAGATCCTTCTCAGCGAGTGCACTCCAGCGAGCCATGCTGGAAGGCGTCTGCCTTCCCTGGTGGTCGACGGTGATAACTACAAGCGAGGGAATGTGGTGAATGCCGACGACGATGTTGTCCTGACTAAACTTGGCGGGGTCACCAAAATCTTCAGGGAAGACCGCGAAGCCTTTCACGGCGATAATGTCTTCACTGATGACGAGCTTCTCATTGGCTGGAAAGGCGTTCAAGTTAGCCCGCAGCTCCTCCTCCGGACTCAGCCAAGGCGTAGGTGTTTCCAGCCAGGGAGGCGTTGCGGGAATGGGGCCAGTAGGAATGGGTGGGGGAGGAATGCCTCTCGCCAGGCATTCCTCCGCCAGACGCGCCAACTCCTCTTCCAGAGTGGGAGCCGGGACACGAAGCGGCGGCGTGGGGGAAACGGGCGGTGTAGTGGGAACGGGCGGCGGCGTGGGGGAAACGGGCGGCGTACTGGCAACGGGCGGCTGCGTGGGGATGGGCGGCTGCGTGGCGGGAACGGGCGGCAGAGGACGCAGCGTCTCCTCCACCACCACGGCGGCAGGCGTCGGGATGGGCGGCGGCGTGGGCTTCTGGTCCCCCTCTTGGGCAGCGGTGGTGCCATCGCCCGCCTGACCGGCGAAATAGACGCCGGCAGCAACGCCCACAGCCACGACCACAAAGACAAAGAGCCCGATAATCCTGGATGTCATAACACTTGCTCCTACTCGCGAACGTAGTCTACCACATCCCCGAATTTTGTCAAGGTGCTTGCAGCTTGCAGCGGAAGTTTCTTCGCCAAATTCTTTTCCCAGGCGCCGTCATTGACCCCACCCGCCTGCGGGCGCTATCTTGGAGAAGGGTCGTTTACTCTCACCCTGTAAGACGTTTGCCATGAGCGTTTGGTTCCCTCTGGGCGATGCGCAGCTTCTGGTCGTGAGCGATGGCGTCCTCCGCCTGGACGCCGGCGCCGTCTTCGGCGTCATCCCGCGCATCGTGTGGGGGCCACTGGTGGGGCCCCTCGATGATGAGCACCGCCTGGCCGTGGGCCTCAACTGCCTCCTGGTGCGCTCGCAGGGCAAGCTAATCCTGGTGGAGACGGGCGTGGGCAACAAGGCGACGCGCGTCCCCGGCATCGCCAACGTCGCCCAAGCGGGAACGCTGCTGGCGGACATGGCCCGCCAGGGCATCCGGCCCGAGGATGTGGACATCGTCATCAACACCCACCTCCACTTCGATCACTGCGGCGGCAATACTATCTACCGCGACGGCAAGCTGGCTCTGACCTTCCCCCGCGCTCATTACTTCCTCCAGAAGGGCGAGTGGGAGGCGGCCAACCACCCCAACGAGCGCACGCGGGCCAGCTACCTTCCCGAGAACCTGGAGCCCCTGGACGGCAGCCGCCAACTGGAGCTGGTGGAGGGCGAGGCGGAGGTGATTAGGGGCGTGCGCTTCCTGGCTGCACCCGGCCACACCGTCGACCATGCCGTCGTGGAGGTGACCTCCGCTGGCCAGACAGCCCTCTACATCGGCGAGCTGGCCCAGCATCCACTGATGCTGGAGCACCTGGCCTGGATATCCTCCTTCGATGTGCTGCCCCTGGTCTCGCTGGAGACCAAGAAGCGCATCCTGGAGCGAGCGCTAGGTGACAATGTTCTTGTGATCTGCCCGCACTGCCCAGCGCCCGGCCTCGGGCGGCTGAGGGTGGTGGACGGCAAGCGCAAATGGGAGGCACTATGAGCAGCGACAAGACCCTCCGCCACACCGCCATCTATGAGCAGCATGTCGCCCTGGGCGGGCGCATGATCCCCTTCGTCGGCTGGGAGATGCCCGTCCAGTACAAGGGCATCGTCGAGGAGCACCACGCCGTCCGTCGGCAGGTCGGCCTGTTCGACGTCTCCCACATGGGCCGCCTGGCGGTGACCGGCCCCGACGCCGCCTCTTTCCTGCGTAGCCTGGTGACCTACGACATCGCCGGGCTGGCGGTGGGCGAAGGCCACTACACCGTCGTCTGTCAGGAGGACGGCGGCATCCTGGACGACGTCTACGTCTTCCGCCTGGCCGACGAGCGCTTCCTGATGGTGGTCAACTCCGCCAACGCTGACAAGATCCGCGGTTGGGCTCAGCGGCACCTGGCGCCCTCGCTGCGGGCCACGATGGAGGATCGCCAGGCGGAAACGGTGATGCTGGCCCTCCAGGGGCCGGAGGCCATCCAGGAGATGGGGCGCGTGGCCCCGTCGGTCGCTGAGGGGGTGGCTCTCCGCCGTTGCACCGAGGCCCCCCTGGCGGGCGTCACCGCTTTCTTCTCCCGCACCGGCTACACGGGCGAGGACGGCTTCGAGGTAATCATGCCGTCCGCCGCTGGCGTCGACCTCTGGCAGCACTTCATGGACATAGGCATTCAGCCCTGCGGCCTGGGCGCCCGCGATAGCCTGCGCCTAGAGGTGGCCCTCGCCCTCTACGGCAACGACATCGATGCCACCACCAACCCGTTCGAGGCCGGCCTCGGCTGGGTGGTGAGTCTCGACGATGGCGCCGATTTCATCGGCCGAGAGGCCCTCCTGCGCATCCACGAGGCCGGCGTCCGCCGTCACCTGACATGCCTCAAGGCCCAGGACCGAGGCGTCATGCGGGCGCACTGCCCCGTCCTGCGCGCGGGCCGCCGGGTGAGCGAGCTGACCAGCGGCGGCTTCTCGCCGACGCTGGGGGTGAGCATCGGCATGGCCTACCTGCCGCCGGAGCTGGCCGCCTTGGGCACGGAGCTCGAGGTAGACGTGCGGGGCAAGCCGCTGCCGGCGCAGGTGGTGCCGCGCCCGTTCTACAGACGGCCGAAGGCGTAGCTATTGGCCACTGGTTCATGATTGGTGGGTTCTGGGCTCTCAGGTTCACCCCCCCCCCCGACCTGTCGGGGGGGCATGGTGAGGCGGATCCGATGCCCCCGCCTTATGGCGATCAAGAGAATAAGAACACCCCTGAGGGTTGAAACCCTCAGCTGTGGGGAAGCTGCGGGATTTATCCCGCAGAGGTGAATTTAAATAGTTGAACGCCTTCAGGCGGGGGTCGAGAATCGAGCCAACAACGGCGAACCGGCCATAGCCCCAGGCCCGCATTGACTTGCCCCTCCCTCCAACGCTAATCTGGGGTTTAATCAGTCCAGAGGAGGGGAGCCATGTCTAGCCCTGCCGACCGTCGCTACACTAAGGAGCACGAATGGGTGCGCGCCGACGGCGATATTGGCACCGTCGGCATCACCGACTACGCCCAGGATCAGCTTGGCGACATCGTCTACGTCGACTTGCCCTCGCCGGGGACGCAGCTCAAGCAGTTCGACAAGCTGGGCGAGATCGAGTCGGTGAAGGCCGTCTCTGACCTCTACTCGCCGGTCAGCGGCGAGGTGATGGAGGTCAACCAGGAGATCATGGACAGGCCGGAGCTGGTGAACCAGACGCCCTACGACGAGGGCTGGCTGGTGCGCGTGCGCCTGGCCAACCCCGCCGAGCTGGACAATCTGCTCACCGCCAAGCAGTACGACGAGCTGATCGCCCAGGCTCAGGAGCCATGACCCTACCCTACATCGCCAACACCGCGGCCGACCGCCAGGCCATGCTGGCCGCCATCGGCGTCGCCTCCGTCGAGGAACTGTTCGCCGATATCCCGGCCGAGTTTTGCATCGGCGAGCTCAGCCTGCCGCCCGCTCTCTCGGAGCCCGAGCTGGTGCGCGAGCTATCGGCCCTGGCCGGGCGCAACCGGCCGGCCGACGGCATGCCTTGCTTCCTGGGCGGCGGTGCCTATCGCCACTTCATCCCCAGCGTGGTGGGCGAGGTCATCGGCCGCAGCGAGTTCGCCACGGCCTATACCCCCTACCAGGCGGAGATCAGCCAGGGCACTCTCCAGACCATCTTCGAATTCCAGTCGATGGTCTGCGAGCTGACGGCCATGGACGTGGCCAACGCCGGCATGTACGACGGCGCCAGCGCCCTGGCCGAGGCCTGCCTGATGGCCGCCGCCATCAGCGGCCGCAGGCGCATCGCTCTCCTGTCCACCCTTCACCCCCACCATCAGGCGGTGGTGCGCACCTATGCCTTCGGGCGCGGCCTGGCGGTGGACGTGATGCCACCCGACGGCCTGGCCCTCAGCGAGGAGCACGCCTGCCTGGCCGTGCCGCAGCCCAATTTCTTCGGCTATTTCCTGCCCGACGTCGAAGCGGTGGAGAGGGCAGTCCATGCGGCGGGAGCGCTTTTCATCGTGTCCGCCGACCCCATATCGCTGGGATTGTTCCAACCGCCCGGCGAGTACGGGGCCGATGTCGTGGTGGGCGAGGGGCAATCGCTGGGCAGCCCCCTGAACTTCGGCGGGCCTTACCTGGGCCTCTTCGCTTGCCGCCAGCAGTACCTGCGCCAGATGCCGGGCCGAATCGTCGGCCGCACCAGCGATGCCCAGGGTCGCACTGGCTACGTCCTCACCATCCAGACCCGCGAGCAGCACATCCGCCGCGAGAGGGCCACCTCCAACATCTGCACCAGCCAGCAGCTTGTCGCCCTGGCTGCCACCGTCTACCTGGCAGCGATGGGCAAGCAGGGCCTGCGCCAGGTGGCCGAGCTCTGTTACCACAAGGCCCACTACGCCGCCCAGCGCATCGCCCAACTGCCCGGCTACGCCCTGGCTTTCGATGATCTCTTCTTCAAAGAGTTCGTGGTGCGCTGCCCACGCCCGCCGTCCGAGGTGAACCGCGCCCTGTTGGAGCGAGGCATCGGCGGCGGCCTGGACGTGAGCCAGTACGTGGAGGACGGCCTCCTCCTCTGCGTCACGGAGATGAACACGCGGCAAGAGATCGACCGCCTGGTGGAAGCGCTGGCGGAGATCGGAGGCGGCGCATGAGCGGCGGCCCGAGGCAACCCGATATCGGCGCTCGCCTCACCTTCGACCTGGGCAAGCCAGGGCGCACGGCCTGCTCCCTGCCGCCCTGCGACGTGCCGGAGGCAGACCTGCCGCCGCCGTCGCTCCTGCGCCGCGAGCTCAACCTGCCCGAGCTAAGCCAGGTGGACCTGGTGCGCTACTTCCTGGCCCTCAGCCGCCGCAACTACAGCGTGGACAGCGGCTTCTACCCCTTGGGAAGCTGCACTATGAAGTACAACCCCAAGGTGCACGAGAAGCTGGCCTGCCTGCCCGGCTTCAGCGGCCTCCACCCACTTCAGCCGCTGGCGACGGTGCAGGGGGCCCTGGCCCTGATGCACGACCTCCAGCGCTGGCTGGCCGACATCACCGGCCTGGATGGCGTGAGCCTGGCCCCGGCGGCCGGCGCTCAGGGCGAGCTAACCGGCATGCTGATGGTCAAGGCCTACCTGGCCGACAGAGGCGAGGCGGGCCGCACCCGCGTGCTGGTGCCCGATTCCGCCCACGGCACCAACCCGGCCACCGCCGCCATGGCTGGCTTCCAGGTGGTGACGGTGGCCTCGGACAGTCAGGGTAACGCCGACACGCAGGCCCTGGCCTCGGCCCTGGACGATGGCGTGGCCGCCCTCATGCTCACCCTGCCCAACACCCTCGGCCTGTTCGACCCCAACATCGGCCGCATCGCCGAGATGGTGCACCGCAAGGGCGCGCTTCTTTACGGCGATGGCGCCAACCTGAATGCCCTCCTGGGCCGCGCCCGCTTCGGCGACATGGGCTTCGACGTCGTCCATCTGAACATGCACAAGACCTTTGGCACCCCTCACGGCGGCGGCGGTCCTGGCTCCGGGCCCGTGGTCGCCAAGGGCCACCTGACCCCCTACCTGCCGACGCCGGTGGTGGCCAAGGAGGGCGAAGGCTTCGTCCTGGCCACGCCCGAGCGGAGCATCGGCAGGGTTGGCGCATTCTACGGGCACTTCGGCGTGCTGGTGCGGGCCTACGCCTATCTCCGCACCTTGGGGGCTGAAGGCCTGCGCCAGGTGAGCGATAACGCCGTCATCAACGCCAACTACGTCCTGGCCCGCCTGCGCCCGGCCTACCACCTGCCCTACGACCGCCGCTGCATGCACGAGGTGGTCTTCTCCGGCAGCCGGCAGCGGGCGAAGGGCGTGCGCACCTTGGACATCGCCAAGCGCCTGATCGACTACGGCTTCCATCCGCCCACCGTCTACTTCCCCCTCATCGTGGACGAGGCGCTGATGATCGAGCCCACGGAGACGGAGAGCAAGGAGGCCCTGGACGCCTTCTGCGATGCCCTCCTGACCATCGACCGCGAGGCGGAGGAGGAGCCGCAGGTGGTGAAGGAAGCGCCTCACACTGCCCCCATCGGCCGCCTGGACGAGGCGACGGCTGCCCGCCGGCCGGTGCTGCGCTGGCGAAGGGAGGTCGGAGATGGATCGTAGGCCGACAGGCTGGCTGCCGAGGGCCGTCCACGCCCTGGCCTTCGCCACCGTCCTCTCTCTCGCCGCCTGCGGTGGAGGAGGTGGGGGCGGGGAGCAGTCGCCCACGCCGGCGGACGCCACGGCCGGTGTCGAGCCGGAAGAGCTAGACGCAATGATGCTCCAGGCGGATGATCTACCCGAGGGCTTCTCCTACGACGTCAGCAGCGAAGTGCCTGCTCCAACGGGTGCGGCCGAGCCTGAGCAGCGAATGGCGGCGCGCCGCCTGCGGTCGCTGCTGGAGGAGAGCCTGCAGCAGGAGGGGAAGACTGTCTGCATCGTGAGTGACATCGAGCTCTACGTGAGCGCCGAGGACGCTGCTGCCACACTGGCAGGGGAACAGCAGACGATGGAGGAGAAGGCAACCGCCGTGCCGACGGAGGAGGGCGCACTAGAGACGCTTGATCTG
>JALHUG010000110.1 GCA_022866185.1 Dehalococcoidia bacterium | reverse complement strand
GAGTTGGTGATCCACTGCTTGGTGCCGTTGATCACCCACTCGTCGCCCACCTTGCGGGCCCTGCACTTCATGCTCCACAGGTCGGAGCCGGCGTCGGGCTCGGTAGCGCCGAAACAGGTGGTCTTCTCGCCGGCCAACAGAGAGGGCACAATGTCGGTCTTGATGGTCTCGTTGGCCTGGGCAAACATGTGGGAGGGGCCATCCACGAAGCCGCCCACGATGGGGGTAGTAAGGAAGCCGTTAGCGAGGCCGATCATGAGACGGCCGGCCCCGTACTTCCTATACACGGCCTCGAGGAGGAAGACGCTCACCTGGGCAGGAAGCTCGCCGCCGCCGATGGATGCCGGACCGAACATGGCCCAGTAGCCTGCCTTGGCCGACTTCTTCCTTATCCCGTCACGGGCCTCTCGGATCTCGGGAACCAGCCTGCCGTCGGCGCCGAACAGCTTTGCCTCGTTCTCCAGGATCTCCTTGTACTTCTGCTCTACGGGAACGCACTCGCTCTCAATGAAGCTAGTGAGACCGTCGATGGTCCCCTTGACGATATCCCGCAGCTCTTCAGGAACAGACGTCATTACCGAAAAACCTCCTTTCAGGGTAGGTGACCTGGTTCAAGACCTCCAGGGCGCCTCCACCATATCCAACTGCTAAGGCTACCATATCACTGGCTCTGAGGCGAGACTGATGGCCAAATCTAGAAAACGACGTCTCCCCGCAGGAGCCGCCCGGCGATGGTCCGCCGCTGCATCTCCGAGGTGCCATCAGGGATGCGCCAGGTGCGGGCAATGCGCAGTGCCTCCTCCAGACCCATTTCGTTGGACAGCCCCATGGCTCCATGAATCTGTATGGCCCGGTCGCAGACCCGCCCAGCCATCTCCATCACGTAGGCCTTGACGATCGATATCTCCTTTATCGGCACCCTGCCGGACGGCTGATACTCCTCGACCAGCTCTGCCGTTCGCAAGGCCGTGTACTTGGCGTTGAAGATCTCGATGGCGCTGTCAGCCAGCATCCACTGGATGGCCTGGTGTTCAGCTAGTGGGCGCCCAAAGGTCTTTCTCTCTTTGGCGTACTCAATGGAGCGGTCCAGCGCCCACTCGGCCAGCCCCAGGCAGCCGCCAGCGTAGCCGAGTCGCCCCTCAGAGATGCCCATCATGCTGAGCTGGAAACCCTGGTCCACATCCCCCAGGATGTAATCCTCCTTGACCCGCACATCCTCCAGAATTATCGAGCCGCAATCGCTGGAGACGTGGCCTATGATGGGGAAGATGGTCGAAGTGTCCACGCCGGGCTGCCTTGTGTCCACCAGGAAGCCAGTGGTGCCACCCTTGTGCTGGGCGAACATCTCCTCGTTGGTCACGGCGAACACGGCCGCATAGTCGGCGTAGGGGGAATTGGTGATCCATTGCTTGGTGCCGTTGATCACCCACTCGTTGCCCTCCTTGCGGGCCTTGCACTTCAGATTCCACAGATCGGAGCCAGCGTCCGGCTCAGTGAGGGCGAAGCACACGGTCTTCTCACCCGCTATCACGGAGGGGACGACGTCCGTGCGGATGGCCTCGCTGGCCCGGGTGAACATGTGGGAAGGGCCGTCCACGAAGCTACCGATAAGGGGGGTGGTGATGAAACCGTTGGCCCAGCCCATCAGCAGGTGGCCGGGCCCGTACTTCCTGTAGAGCGCCTCCTGCACATAGATGCTCACGGGGACCGGAAGCCCGCCGCCACCGATGGATTGCGAGCTGAACATGGCCCAGTAGCCTGCCTTGCCGGATTTGCTCCGGACCTTCTCCCTCGCCTCCCGGATCTCGGGAACTAGCTTACCATCGGCGCCGAACAGCTTCCTCTCGTCGGCGAGGATGTCCTTGTGCTTCTGCTCCAGAGGAATGACCTCGGTCTCCACGAACCCAATGATGCCGTCGATGGTCCCTTTCACGATGTCCCGCAGGTCTTGCGGAGCCTCGGTCATACGGAGAACCCCCTTTCAGGCCGAGCCGCCCGACTGATCGCCTTCAGGGCTTCTTGAAAATCCACGGCCCCAGTATACAACGCCTGACCGATTATCGCCCCTTCCACCCCCAGAGAGGCCAAGCGCACCAGGTCGGCGATGCTGGAGACCCCGCCGGCATATATGACAGGTACGCCAACCCTGGCCAGCACCGTCTCTACGCCAGCGAAGTCAGGGCCCCGGAGGGTGCCATCGCGAAGGGCATCGGTGTAGATGAAACGGGGCACACCCTCGACCGCCAGTTCACTCATCAGCTCTGCTGCCGTCAGGGGCGTCTCCTCCCGCCAGCCCTCGATGGCTACCATGCCGACCCTGGCGTCTACCCCCACGACGATGCGCTCCCCATGCTCAGCGATGGCTTGAGCCAGCAGGGAGCGGTCCTTGACCGCAGCCGTCCCCAAGACGACGCGAGCGGCCCCTGCCTCCAGATACGAATCGATGGACTGGCGGTCGCGCAGGCCACCGCCTACTTGGACGGGGATGCAAAGCGCCTGAATGAGACGGTGTATCACCTGCGCGTTCGCCGGCCACCCCTCGCGGGCGCCATCCAGGTCGACCACGTGCAAGCGAGCGGCGCCAGCCTCCTGCCAGGAACGGGCCACAGCCACCGGGTCGTCGCCGAACACAGTCTCCCGCTGGAAGTCACCCTGGTAGAGACGGACACAGCGCCCGCCACGGATATCGACGGCTGGGACTATCTCCACGGCTCTCCCGAACTGGCTGCCGCCGCCAGGAACCTGTCCCGCTCGACCTCAAGTTCGCGGCGACAGCCCTGACAACAAAACTAATACGCCCAGGCTGTAAGGGCAAGGTTTGACGAACGAACTCCGCTCGAGAGATTTGGCGGTGCCAGACTCGTTGGGATCGTCCTCTACGGCGACCAGGCGGGGACCCCGTCTGCAGCAGGGTTGTTGGTGAGGTTGGTGAGGCCGGAGCCGTCGGCGTTCATCACGTAGATCTCGTAGTTGCCGTCGCGGTCGGACGTGAAGGCGATCCGGCTGCCATCGGGCGACCAGGTGGAAATGCTCTCGCGGGCCGGGTTGTTGGTGAGGTTGGTCTGACCGGTGCCGTCGGCGTTCATCACGTAGACCTCAGCGTTGCCGTCGCGGTCGGACGTGAAGGAGATGCGGCTGCCATCGGGCGACCAGGTGGGCACGACGTCTATGAAGGTGTTGTTGGTGAGGCGGGTCTGACCGGAGCCGTCGGCGTTCATCACGTAGACCTGGAGGTTGCCGTCGCGGTCCGAGTCGAAAGCGAGACGGCTACCGTCGGGCGACCAGGCGGGGTCGGCCTCGGCGGCAGGATTGTTGGTGAGGTTGGTCTGGTCGGTGCCGTCGGCGTTCATCACGTAGACCTCGAAGTTGCCGTCGCGGTTGGACGTGAAGGCGATCCGGCTGCCGTCGGGCGACCAAGCGGCGCTGCTGTCGGCGGCGGGATTGTCGGTGAGATTGGTCTTACCGGAGCCGTCAGCCTTCATCACATAGACCTCGAAGTTGCCATCGCGGTTGGAGACAAAGGCGATGCGGCTGCCGTCAGGCGACCAATTGGCCGAATCATCGGTGGCGGGGCTATTGGTGAGGTTGGTCTGAGCGGAGCCGTCGACGTTCATCACGTAGATCTCGTAGCTGCCGTCGCGGTCGGACGAGAAGGCGATCTTGCCCCCAGCGGGAATTGGCTCCTCCTCCCCACCACCTCCGCCACAGGCGGCCAGAGGCACTGCCAGGCAGACGACAAAGAGAAAAGCTATTGCCACGTTCGCTGTCTTCACCATGCTGCCTCCATGCTCGATGTGCGTCCTCAGCCCACAGCGCCCTCATCCTACCTGGCAGGCGCAAGCGCTGTCAAGGAGAAATGACCGCTCACCCTAGCGGCTGGCAGGCAATGCCGCCGCTGTCACTAACCCAGTTGAGTGCCTTCGTACACCTCCGGCCGATGGCGTTGACCGGCGACGGGAAGGCCAGGGGGCCACCTATCCTGCGGCGCTGGGCTCGTTGGGATCGTCCTCTACGGCGACCAAACGGGACCGCCATCAGCGCCCGGGCTATTGGTGAAACGAGTCTGGCCGGAGCCGTCGGCGTTCATCACGTAGACCTCGAAGTTGCCGTCGCGGTTGGACATGAAGGCTAAGCGACTGCCGTCGGGCGACCAGGCGGCGTCACCGTCGGCGGCGGGGTTGTCGGTGAGACGGGTCAGGCCGGAGCCGTCGGCGTTCATCACGTAGACCTCAGCGTTGCCGTCCCGCTCGGAGTCGAAGGCGATGCGAGTACCGTCGGGCGACCACTCGGGCGTGCTGTCGTAGGCGGGGTTATTGGTGAGGTTAGTCTGGCCGGAGCCGTCGGGGTTCATCACGTATATCTCGAAGTTTTCATCGCGAAGGGAGTTGAAGGCGATGCGGCTGCCGTCGGGCGACCAGAATGGATCCAAGTCGTCGCCGGCACTATTGGTGAGGTTGGTCTGGCCAGAACCGTCGGCGTTCATCACGTAGACCTCAAGGTTTTCGTCGCGGCCGGACACGAAAACGATGCGGCTGCCGTCGGGCGACCAGGCGGGGCCAAAATCCGCGGTGGGGTTACAGGTGAGGTTGGTCAGGCCGGAACCGTCGGCGTTCATCACGTAGACCGCGCGATTGCCGTCGCGGTCGGAGGAGAAGGCGATGCGTCTGCCGTCGGGCGACCAGGCAGGACCAAGATCTTCGGTGGGGTTACTGGAGAGGTTGGTCTGGCCGGAGCCGTCCGCTTTCATCACGTAGATCTCGGAGTCGCCATCGATCTCGGAGGCGAAGGCGATGCGTCTGCCGTCGGGCGACCAGGTGAGGCTGGTGTCGTTGGCGGAGCTGTTGGTGAGACGGGTCTCACCGGAGCCGTCGGCGTTCACCACGTAGATCTGGAAGTTACCGTCGCGGTTGGACTGGAAGGCGATCTTGTCGATGGTGGAAGCCGGTCCCTCATCCTCACCACCGCCTCCGCAGGCGGTCAAGGGCACCGCCAGGCAGACGACAAAGAATAGGGTCATCGCCACGCTCGCTGTCTTCACCATACTGCCTCCATGCTCGCTCTGCGTATCCGATCTTAAAGCCACCTCATGCTACTGGCAGGCACAAGCTCTGTCAAGGCGAAATGACCGCTGGGGACAGCCGTTTGCTATACTATGGCTGCCGTGGCGAACGAGATGAACCTCTATCAGGCACGACAGCGGGTCGAGGATCTGCGAGCCCAGATCCGCTACCACGACTACCGCTACTACGTGCTGGACAGCCCCGAGATCAGCGACGCCGAATACGACGAGCTGATGCGCGAGCTGCGGGAGCTGGAGGCACGATTCCCCCAGCTCATCACCGCCGACTCACCTACCCAGCGGGTGAGCGGCCAGCCGGTGGAGGCCTTCGGGGTAGTGGAGCATCGAACGCCGCTCCTCTCTCTGGCCAACGCCTTCAACTACGAAGAGCTCAAGGCCTGGTATCGCCGCGTCCTGACTATGCTCCAGATAGAGGGCTTGCCCCTGGTGTGCGAGCCCAAGATCGACGGGCTGGCGGTGGCCCTGGTCTACGAGGGCGGCCGCTTCGTCCAGGGAGCGACGCGCGGCGACGGCTTCCGCGGGGAGAACGTCACCGAGAACCTGAGAACGATCCGCAGCATCCCCATGCGCCTTCTGGCCAAGGACGCGCCGCCGCGCTTCGAGGTGCGAGGGGAGGTCTACATGTCCAAGGCCGCCTTCGAGCGGCTGAACGAGGAGCGGACGGACCAAGGCCAGCCCCGTTTCGCCAACCCCCGCAACGCCGCCGCCGGCGCGGTGCGCCAGCTCGACTCACGCATCACTGCCCAGCGCTCGCTGGACATCTGGGTCTACCAGCTCGGCTGGGCTGATGGCCCTTACCCGCCTACCCACTGGGAGACCCTCCACTGGCTCCAGGATATGGGCTTCCGCGTTAACCCCGAGATAGAACGCTATGAGAGCCTGGAGGAGGTGGAGCAGCACTACCATCGGTGGGTGGACCGCCGCCACGACCTGGAGTACGAGATCGATGGTCTGGTAGTGAAGACCGACCCCTTCCAGTACTACGAGCGGCTGGGGGTGGTGGGCCGCGAGCCCCGTTGGGCCATCGCCT
>JALHUG010000109.1 GCA_022866185.1 Dehalococcoidia bacterium | reverse complement strand
CTGTGGGTGAGCACCACCGCACCCTTGTCGAGAACCACCTCGATGAGCATCAGGCGCTCGCTGCTGTTGAGGGTGCGGCGGGTGACCCCGGGCAGCATCTCCACGGGCCTGGCATCCGAACGATGGGTGAGCATCCAGCGCATCCCTCCAGCGGACTTCCGCCAAGATGTTACGGCACCAGGGCCGCGCGCTGCAACGGGTTTTTCAACCCTGGCTCAGCTCTCGCCGATAGTTTTCCAGGGCCTGCCGCAGGTCTTCGTTTCTGAGGGCGAGGATCTGGGCGGCGAGGAGGGCGGCGTTGCGGGCGCCGTTGACGGCCATACAGGCCACGGGCACCCCCGGCGGCATCTGGGCGATGGCGAGGAGGGAATCGAGGCCGCTCATGCTGCCGGAGGCGATGGGCACGCCGATGACGGGGATGGTGGGCGCGTAGGAGGCGAGGACGCCGGGCAGGGCGGCGGCCATACCGGCGGCGGCGATGATCACCTCGATGCCACGCTCGCCGGCGGCGAGGGCGACCTGGCGCGCCTTCTCCGGCGAGCGGTGGGCGGAGATGACCTGCGACTCGTATTCGATGCCCAGCGCCTCGAGGGTGCGGAGGCAGTCCGCCATGGCGGTGGCATCGGACTTCGAGCCAAGGACGACGGCGACGCTAGGGGACACTGTCATCCTCGGGCACGGCAACTCGAAGGAATCCCCACTCTCTTAACTCCATGACGACCTTAAGGTAGGCGGGGCCCATGTTCTCGTCGGTGAAGGGCTGGTATTGGGGTGTGGACGCCATGGTCGGGAGGATTACTCCGTCCTCCTTCAAGTAAATGACGCGCCTAGGAAACTGGCTCCGGAGTTCGCCCATCTCCACGGCCACGCTTCCAGACGGCAGCCACCCGCCTTCTGAGTCCTGGACGTCCTTGGTCCAGAGTACGATGCCAAAGTCGCACTGCCTCCTGTGCATGTCCACGTTCTCGTGCAGTTCACGCCCCTCACTTGCTCGCTTCTCAACAACGACTGGCTCCACACCGAGCGCTCTCAGGAACTCCTCACTCATCTGAAGTGAAGCCTTGGAACCGCCGTGGCTAATGAACGCTCTCGCCGTGTCCTGTGGTCGGTGGGTTGGCGTGGGCTCCGGCCGAGGGAGAGCCTGATATCGGTCAAGGATTGACTGCAGGCCCGTGTTCAGGTCAGCTAAGTGGCTGTGGTAGCGCTTCACTCGCTCGCGCTCAGCCGCCGACTCATGGGGGCCGACCCAGAACACTTCGGATCCCTCGGCTGGGTACACCCAGCGGTACTCGTCTGAGTCCCTGCCAAAGAACTCCGCTAGCCCGCTGTTGGTCACGTTGTCCCAACGCGTGTAGTCATCCCCAAATGGCTCTTTCTCGCACAGGAACGCCAACTGATTCTGCCGCTGCGTCACGAAGGCGAGCGCTTGTTCTAGCCGAGGGCCACAGGGCTCCTTGATATCGCGCTCCTGATCGGGCACTGGCCTTCCTCCAGCTCGCTTTGTCATCCCTCTACTCCCCCACCGCCTGCTGGCTCGGCGCGGCGATGTCCCGGCGGTAGTGGCAGCGGCTGAAGTGGATGTGCTGCACGTTGTGATAGGCCTTGCCGCGCGCCTCGCTCAGGCTGGCGCCCAGGGCCGACACCGTCAGCACGCGCCCGCCGTTGGTCACCACGCCGCCCTCTTCGTCCAGGCGGGTGCCGGCGTGGAAGACCAGCGCGTCCTCGTCGACGCCGCTCAGGCCGGCGATGGGGAAGCCGGTGTCGTACTCGTCGGGGTAGCCGCTGGAGGCCATCACGACACCCACGCAGGCATCGTCGCTCCACTGCACCTCGGCCAGGTGCAGTTGGTCGGTGG
>JALHUG010000108.1 GCA_022866185.1 Dehalococcoidia bacterium | reverse complement strand
CGACAATCGGGTTCTTGAAGGTCGCGGGCTTCTTGATGTTCTCCGAGAGCCGGAGGACGAAGTCATCCAGCTCCTCATGGGTATCGAAGACGATGCTGCTCTTCAGCCCCTTGAACACCTTGTGCTCCACGAACACCCGCCCCAGCCCGCTGCAACTGATGTCCTCTATGTTGGTGTCCTTGATGAGCGGATCCAGCGCCCCCATGCCGATCTTGTCTCGCAGGATGACGTACTTCAGGATCTCCAGCTCGCGGCGGGTGACCGGTATCCGCCCCCCCCGGCCGGATGAGCGAGGAGACCGCTCTCGGCTCTTCTTCTTGCCGTCCTCGCCGTCGTCGCTCGGCCTGTCATCCCCTTTCACCACGCATATCAGATCCACCGCCTCCGCCAGCGCGTTGGCCTTCTCCTCCGTGGTCTCCGCCTGGGCAAGGATGTCGACGAAGTCCAGGAGCCGGCGCTCCACCTCTTTGAGCACGTCCTCGATCTCCATGCCCACCGGCGGGTCGATGGCGATGTAGTAGTTGCGGGGGTCTTCGAGGTCGGGAAAGATGTGGACGAAGGCATCGTCGCTCACCGGGTATATCAAGTTGGGGTGCTCGATCTCGCTCAGCTTGCGTGAGACCTCCGGATAGAATTCGGGGACCCCCACCTTGGATATGGGGACCATGTGCAGATAGTCCATAAGGTGAGGCACCGCCTCAGCCTGCTCGCGCAGCGATTTCGGCAGCAGCTTGATCAGCGTGCACGGCTGTTTGCCGTCGTGGGTGTCTATCGTGTTCTCGCAGGGAAAGGGTAGGCCGCTGGTCGCCATCTCATGCCTTTGCCTTAGTGATGGGAACGATCCGCATACCTATGCCGGGCTCCACCTCGAAGCTTACGATGTTGCCCGTGGTCTTCTCGGCCACCCGGACCTTGGCCACATGCAGCACCTTTATCAACTGCTCTCCCACCTCCTCGGTGCGCAGCCGGAGGTGGGCGTCGCAGATGGAGCGTATACGGATGAACATCTGCTCGTCGAACGCAGACGAGTGCAGGGTGATGAGCAGCGTCTTGTTCTGGTCGCAGACGGTCTTGCAGTTGGTGAAGAACGACAGCGTGTCGGTCTCGGGCACATGAGAGACGAACGAGGTCAGAGAGTCCAGCACCGCAATATCGTAGTTCTGATGGCGGGTAATGTGAGTTAGGAGCTTGCTGAACACGGTTAGCGACTGCTCCGCGGTTAGCGCCGAGGGCACGGGGTAGACGTCCATCTTGCCCAGCAAGAAGTGATCCATGACGTTCATGCCCAGGCTCTCCATCTGGCGGAGAAGGCTTCGCGTCGTGTTCTCCGTGGTGTAGTAGATGATCCGGAACCCCTCCTGCAGGGCGCCCCAGACCAACTGCTGGACGAGCACGCTCTTGCCCGCGTCCGACTGCCCTTCGATGAGGGAGAGAGAGCCTTCGGGGATTCCGCCGCCGATCTTCTTGTCGATCTCGGGATAGCCCGTTGAGACGACCCGCCTGCTGTCTTCAACATGCGCTAGTTCCATGGTTCGTACTCCTATGCCGTCACATACGCCGAGACGGTAACCCCGTTCTCGGTCGCTACGATAACCCAGCCGGTGGTCCCCGCCCCCAACGGCGGGTTGACCCTGATCTGCATCTCCATCACCTCGCCGGGATTCAGGATGCTCGGCTCGAATACATCGTTGGAGATCGACGCCACCGTCCAGGTGTTCGATTGAAGGGCTCCCGAGGTGTAGGGAATCCAGCGGACGTAGCGGCTCCCGGACTCGGAGAAGTACTGGACCACCACGTCCATCCGGGCATAGTCGGCTGTCTTCGTCTGCCCGTCGTTGCGGATCATCACTGTGATGTTGGCTTTGCTCTCGTCTATGCGAGTCTCCACCGCCGTTAGCCGGGTATGCGCCTGGTCGCCCAGACGCTCCTCCATCACCTGCCACGACTGCCCCATCGCATCGAGCGATGTAAAGCCGCTGCGGGCCAGGACCACCGTCGTGATCATCAGGATCGCCGTCACCAACAGAGCGGGGATACTAGTCTCCATTCCCCATCATCCCCTAGACAGTGAAGAACTTCGCGTCGCTGGACCCATTCGGCGCGACCACCTTCGTGTAATAGACGACGTCGCCCTGCAAGGCGTCGCTGACGTGGATGGCGATATGGAGCGTCGCCGTCGGGGTCCACTTGGTGTCGTTCTCCAGCGTGTACTCCCAGCAGGGGGCCGAACAGCTCGGGCCGCCGTAGGGGAGGCGTGCGAAATTCCCTTGCGG
>JALHUG010000107.1 GCA_022866185.1 Dehalococcoidia bacterium | reverse complement strand
GTTCTCGACCCCCGCCTGAAGGCGGGGGCATCGGATTCGCCTCCCCATGCCCCAGCCTTGAGGCTGGGGTTGTGTGCGAACCCGGGAGTTCAGAACCCACCAATCATGAACCAATTACTCCGTTTCTAGCCAAACATCTCCCGCAGGAGCTCCCTCGCCACCCGCCGCTCGTCCCAGGGGATGACCGTATCGCCGACGGTGATGGACTGCTCGTGCCCCTTGCCAGCCAGGAGCACAGTGTCCCCCTCGACGGCCATGGCCAGGGCGTGGGCGATGGCCTCCCGCCGGTCGGGGATACAGACGAAGTGATGCCCCTCGTGCCGGCCGGCCTGCCGCAGCCCCTGGGCGATCTCCGCCAGGATGGCCTGGGGGTCTTCCTGGAAGGGGTTGTCGTTGGTGAGGACAGCGAAGTCGGCCAGCTCGCCGGCCGCTAGCCCCATGCCCAGACGGCGAGGCCGCTCCCTCCCGCCGATGCAGCCGAAGACGACGATGAGCCGTCCCTGGCATCGCTCGCGCAGGAACGTCAGGACGCGCCGCAGGGCCTCAGGCGCATGGGCAAAGTCCACCACCAGCGTGAACGGCTGCCCCTCATCGATGCGCTCCAGGCGGCCCGGCACGCCAGGGAAGGACGCCAGAGCATCCCTGACGGCGGCCAGCGATATGCCCTGCGATAGCGCCACCGCCGCCGCTGCCAGGCTATTGTAGACGTTGAACAGGCCGGGAAGGCCAACGGTCACTTCCAACTCGTTCCCTTCCGCCCGAAGGCGAAAGTGAGAGCCCCACTCGGTCGGAGAGATATCGCTCGCTTGGAGGTCGGCCGCCTTCTGCACGCCGTAGGTCACGACTCGGGCGCGCGTGAGGCCGGCGAAGTAGGCGGCGGCGGGCTCGTCAGCGTTGAGCACCGCCACCTTCTCCACCCCTTTGTCAGCCGCCTGGTCGAGCATGACGAACAGACGGCCCTTGGCCGCCAGGTACTCCTGGCGCGAGCCGTGGAAGTCCAGGTGATCGGCGGTGACGTTGGTCACCACCGCCACATCGTACTCGCAGCCGTCCAACCGGTGCAGGGCCAGGCCGTGGGAGGTCGATTCCACGATGGCGTAGTCGGCCCCAGCGGTCGCCATCTCGGCCAGGAGAGCCTGCACCTCGGGCGCCTCGGGCGTGGTGAAGCGATACTCGTTGGAGAAGAGGCGATCGCCCACCTTGCACTGAACGGTACTCAACAGGCCGGTGCGATAGCCCGCCGCCTCCAGGAGGGCGCTGATGAGATGAATGGTGGTGGTCTTGCCGTCCGTCCCGGTGACGCCGATGACCCGCAACCGCCTTCCCGGATGGCCGTAGAAGGCGGCCGCCAGCGTCGCCAGAGCCAGCCGGCTGTCGGGCACCACGATGGCGGGCAAGCGGCCCCCCTCGACAGCAGCCTGCCACTTCGCCCGCCGGTCGGCCTGAACGACCGCCGCCACGGCGCCGCCAGCCACTGCCTGGCCTATGTAGTCGTGCCCGTCGGCCCGAAAGCCAGGCACGGCCACAAACAAGGCCCCCGGCGCGACCCGACGAGAATCACAGCCGATCGCCGATATCGGCACATCGGCGCCAAGTATTTCCTTTTCCGCTAGCTCGCCAGCCAGGTCGTACAGATTCATGAGAAAGAAAACGAACGAGAGATGCCGCCCTGCCTCTAGCGCAGCATCAGCCAGTACCTGACGCCATCCAACTCCTCGAACCCCAGCCGCTCGTACAGACGGCGGGCGTGGGCGTTATCCCGCCGCGTGCCAAGCTCCACCCGAACGCAGCCGCTCTTGCGGGCGTGGTTCAGCGCCTCTCGCATCAACTTGGCTCCTATGCCCTGGCCGCGGCGCTGCTGCAGGACAAAGACGTCATCGAGATAGCCGAAGCAGCCCGCCCCCTGAGTGGTGGGCACAATAGCCAGCGATAGCATGCCGCACGGCTCGTCCGCCACGACGGCGAAGAACAGTTTGAAGGGCAAGGCGGGCGCTAGGGCGTCGTCGAACAGCTTCGTCAGGCGGCGCCTGGGCGGCCTATCCTCGCCGAACTCCTGGTACAAAGCCTGAGCCAGGACGAGAAAGGCCTGCCTGTCCTCGGGAACCGCCGGCCGAACCACCACCTGCGGCCCCGCCCCTCTGGCCAACTGTCTGCCGAACATATCGCTTGCTCACAATCTACCGGGCAGCTTCCCTCTTTGGGCCGCTCACCCTTCGACAAGCCCTTCGGCTGCGCTCAGGACAAGCTCAGGGCGAGCGGCTGGCGATGCCTGCGCATCTCCGCTCACGGTGAGCTCGTGCTCCGCTCGTGGTGAGCCTGTCGAACCATGAGCGGCCAGAGGCCGTCTGCCTTTCCATCCCTAGACCACGGCATCGGCGCGGCCCTAGGTAGCGGACGACAGCATGGCGCTGGTCAGCGCCGCGCCGCCTATGGTGGCCGGCGAGACGACATCGGGGTCGGTAAGGACGTTCAGGCAGGCCGGCTTCCCGCTGCGGAAGGCTCGCTCTAGGGCGGGCACAATATCGGCAGGCTTCTCCACCAGCTCGCCGTAGGCCCCCAGGCCCTCGGCCGCCTTCTCATAGTGTACCAGGCCCAGCTCGGTGGCCACCGTCCGTCCCTTGCCGCGGGTCATCTCCTGACCGTGCTTGCACATGCCCCAGGCCCTGTCGTTGAACACCACCACCACGATGGGCAGGTTGTGCTTGGCGGCGGTATGGAACTCCGCCAGGTTCAGCCCCAGCGACCCGTCGCCGCTGCTCACCAGCACGGGCTTGTCGGGGTAGGCCAGCTTGGCAGCCATGCCGAAGCTGAGGCCAACCCCCAGGCAGCCCAGATAGCCATGCGATAGCCAGTGCCCCGGCCTCTTCACCACCGCTGCGCCGCTCATCCAGTCCCAGGCCTCACCGCCGTCGGCGACAATGATCGCATCGTCGGGCAGAAAGCGAGCGACTTCGGTCGCCAGCCGGAAGGGATGGATCGGCGGCGCGTCGGATGCCGAAGCCTGGGCAAATGCCTCCCGCCGACCACGGCGAGCGCCGTTCAGGGCCTCCAGCCAGGCGTCTCGCTGGGGCCAGCGGCGCTGGCGGGCGGCGTCCAGCATCTGGCGAAGCACCTCGCGGCAGTCGCCCACGATGCCCAACTGGATGTCCCGATTGCGGCCGATCTCCTCGGCCTCGATATCCACCTGGATCACCTGGGCATCGGCCGGAATCAGCGAGAAGTAGCGGCCGCCGGTGAACAGCCCCAGGCGAGTGCCCAAGACGAGCACGACATCCGGCCGACCAGCCGCCAGGGGCACGAAGTCGCCGAACCCCAGGGGCGTGTCCTCGGGCACACAACCCCTGGCCTTGTTGTTGGTCAGCACCGGAATCTGGGTCAGCTCGGCGAATTCCCTCAACTCGCCCGCCGCCTGAGCGAACCAGATGCCTCCGCCAGCCAGGATGGCCGGCCGCTGGGCCTGCTCCAGCAGAGCCAGGGCCCTGGCGATGGCTTCCGGCTGAGCAGCCGGCGGCGCCTTAGGTCGGTACTCCTGAGGGAAGAGCACCCGATCCTCCTCCACGCGGGCGGTGATCACGTCCAGGGGGATCTCCAGATAGACGGGGCCCGGCCGCCCGCTGGTGGCCTGGCGCAGGGCCATGGCCGTGAACTCAGCGATGCGCCGCGGCTGGGCAACGGTGTGGGCCCACTTGGTGATCGGCCTCATCATCTCCAACTGGGGCAGCTCCTGCATAGCCATGGTCTCGTCCTCGGCCAGAGCGCTGCGCCCGCCGATGACCAGCATGGGGATGGCGTCCACGTAGGCGTTGGCCACCGCCGTGACCACGTCGGTGACACCCGGTCCGGCGGTGACCGCCACTACCCCCAGACGCCCGGTCACACGCGCCCAGCCGTCGGCCATGTGGCCCGCCGCCTGCTCGTGGCGCGTGTCGATGATGCGGAAGCCGTGGCCGTCGGCGGCGTCGAGTATCGGGTCCACGTGCTCGCCGGGGAGGGTGAATATCTCCCGGACGCCCTCTCGCTCCAGGATGCGGATCACCATCTCGCCGCCGTGAATTGCCGCCATAGCTGTCCTCCCCCTACAGACGCTCCTCTGCCCATCGCTGGCTTGTTGGGGATGCGGCAGGATTATACAATGCTCCCCGCCGACTGCCAATCGCAGGGCGAGTTCAGGAGGAGGCGGGCCGTTGAAGGCGCTGGTGGCTTGATTCTGGACCCCCGCCTGAAGGCGGGGGCATCGGATTTGCCCCCCATGCCCCAGCCTTGAGGCTGGGGTTGGGTGTGAACCCAGAAGCCCAGAACCCACCAGTCACGAACCAGTTACGCGAGTTCAGGAGGAGGCGGGCCGTTGAAAGGCCGCTGACCTTCGCCCTCACCTTACACGCGGTTTCAACCCCTCGTTAACCGGGTTCGCCTTGTATGCTCTGGCCACCCCCGGTACGCTGAGAAAAGATAGGCGGCTGCTATGGGGTGTGCAAAGTCTTGGACAAGGTAACGAGCCCATGAAGAAGCTCTTCGAGCTCCTCAGCAACCTGGGGCGGAAGGAAGAGGGCATGACGGGCCCGGCCATGGCAATCGTCCTCGCCTCCTTCATTATCGTGGGCTCCTCGGTCGCCTTCGGAGTCCTCAACGCTGGCTCATATAGCAGCCAGCAAGTCGAAGATACCCTGATGGCCAGCCTCGACAGCATCCTGGGCAGCGTTCAAACCCGTGGCGCAACTACGGTCATCGACGTCGACGATGACGGAGCCATCGACGAAAGCGACCGCATCGAGTTCGACATTGCGATCGTGCCAGGAGGCAACCCGGTGCTCGTAGACCCGGCGGCGGACACCGGCTCCATCATCATCAACTACGCAGACGCCCAGGACCGCGTCCCGGGCATCGCCTACAGCGTCGCCGAGATCAGCGGCGATGGTGACAATCTCTTGGAGACCGGCGAGCTCTTTGAGATCACGGTGAAGCCGCCGGGCGGTTCGAGGCTCGCTGCCAACGAGACGTTTGGCCTGGAAATCATTCCCCCGCAGGGGGCCGTCCTGACCATCAACCGCACCATGCCGCCGGTGATCGACAGGGTCATGACCCTGCACTGACCGGCCCTGGTCGATGTCCAGCTTCTTGAGCCAGAGGAGCCAGGCTAGCTCGCGCTCTGCCTGCGTCCGGTCAGCCCAGGAGCTACTTGATGCTGAGCAGCTCCACGTCGAAGATGAGCTGGGCGTTGGCGGGAATGCGGGGTGGGGCACCGCTCGTACCGTAGCCAAGTGCCGGCGGAATGATCAGCCGCCGCTGGCCGCCGACCTTCATCGAAGCGACGCCCTCGTTCCAACCTTTGATGACCTGACCTCCGAGCACGAAGCTGAACGTCTGGCCCCGGTCGACCGAGCTGTCGAACTTCGTCCCATCGGCAAGCCAGCCGGTGTAGTGGACCTCGACCGTCTGGCCAGTCTGAGGCGAAGCGCCCGTGCCCACCTTTATGTCGATGATCTGAAGCCCGGTCGCGGTGACTGTAGGCGTACCAGAGACGGCCGGAATGCCGCCCTGAGCCTGCGTCGCTTGTGCTGTCGGCGTAGTCAGCGTGGTGGGCGTAGCCGCCGTAGGCGGCTTAGTTGGCGTGGGCCTGGCCTCTTCGCCACCGCCGCCGCAGGCGACCAGTGGCACCGTCAGGCCGATGCCAAGGAGAAGGGCCAAGCCCAAGCTCACTCTCTTCATTGCGCTGCCTCCATACCCGGTGTCCGCATTCAACTCGCGGCATCCCCCATCCTACCTGCAGGCGTGGGGATGCGCAAGAGTGCGAGCTGGGGCGAGGCTGGTTCGCCGTTGGTGGCCTGATTCCCGGACCCCCTTATGGCCATTGAGAAAATAGACCGAAAGCCCTAGTTGCCCTTTCCAGGCAGACCTAAAGGTCTGCAGCTACGAAATGGAGGGCGGCGGGGGTCGTAGCTGCAGGGCTTATGGCGATCAAGAAAATAAGAACACCCCTGAGGGTTGAAACCCTCAGCTTTGGGGAAGCTGCGGGATTTATCCCGCAGAGGTGAATTTAAATAGTTGAACGCCATCAGCCCTGCCTCTTGCCGAGTCGTCTTGTTCATGACCTTCAGACTAGAGTTGTGTGTGCCCGGGAGTCCCGAACCCTCTGCCAAGAAAGAGAGACCCCGGAGCCGGTCGAGCCCCGGGGTCCTGCTATGCTGTCAGCTTTGTCGCGCCGGCAGAGAGGCAGCCCTATCCGGGAATGGCGGATGCCGACGGAGCTAGAGTCCCGCGCGCTGAAGCCAGACTTGCCAGCAGACGCAGCTCATCGGCCAGCAGGCGAGTGATGAGAAAGCGCTGGCGCACCCTCTCCCGCCCGGCCAGCCCACGCCTCCGCGCCTCGTCGCGATTGCTCAGCAGGAAAAACACCCGCCTGGCGCACTCCTCGGTGTCGTCCACCAGGAAGCCCCCCACATCCCCCTCCATCTGGAGGGGGATGCCACCCGAGCGGTTGGCCACCACCGGCGTCCCCTTCCACATCGTCTCGGAGACGCCCAGGCCGAACCCCTCTCGGATGGATTTCTGAATCACTACGTCGGAGGAGGTCTGGAAAGCGCTCACATCCATGTCCCCTACGCCGATCAGGTTCGTCAGCACGTGGATGTCATCGTCGCCCTTAATCTCGGCGACGATCCTGCTATACATCTCCCACACCTCGCGGTCATCTGACGCCATGGAACCGATCAGGGCTAGCTGGAGACCTGGCACCTCGCTGCGCACCAGCCGGTATGCCTCAATCACGCCCAGAGGGTCCTTCCAGGGGTCGAAACGGGACGCCTGGGTTATCAGGGGCTTGCGAGGGTTTATACCCCTCCAAGCCAGAATCTCCTGGCATATCGCCCCTGAAAGTCCCATATTCTTGGGGCTCAGGGGATCGATCGCCGGGGTCATGGTAACCACCCGCTGGTGCCTCAGCGCGGCGGGCACAAAAGCGTCCATGGTGAATACCAGGGCATCGTACTCCGCTAGAAACGGCAACATGAACTCCAGGACGGCCTCATTGGGTTCGGAGGTATCGATGTGGCAACGCCAGATCCACTTGGTCCCGTCTGGCCCGCGAAAGTGGCGGATGGCGGCGGTCTGAGGGTCGTGCACGATGATGAAGTCGTACTCCTCTTCCTTCAGAAGCTCCCCGTTGCGGCTGTTGTACATGAGGTACGTTTCGCGAGCGTCCTGCGTCAGCTCGTAGGGTGCGCCTTGGAGGGCATTGCGAAAGGCCTTGGTAACACTGAAGAACTCGGGGTCAGCCGAGATGAGCTTCCAGTCGGCCTGAATGCCCAGGCCGCGATAGAGGGGCACGATGGACCTTAGCAACTCGCAGACCCCGGCACCGTAGGTAGATGCGTTGATGTGAGCTATGCGCGCACCCTTGAACGGCTCCGCCAGCTCTCTTATTTCCGCCACACCCTGCTCGCCAATAAGCTGAGTGTAGGCATCTAGCGATCTTGGTCCCACGTCTACGCTGTCTAGCATGGCGTCTCCCTTTCTCCCTTTCCTCGATGATTAGGACGCGGCTCGCCCGTAATCGTTACAGCGATGTGCATCGCCGCTGGCTGTCCGGCGGACACGGGCACCTCTAGCTTGTTCTATCTCCGAGTTGTAGCGACACCCTGGCGTGGTATGCCGTCCGAGGTGAGGCCCTTCGCTACCCCCTTGACGAGGGATATAATGGACGAAAGGAAAGCCATGGCATCGATAGTGTTTGCCTGCATATCCCCCCACCCGCCGATCATCGTCCACGAGATCGGCCAGGGCCGCGAGATGGAGACCCAGAAGACGATAAACGCCCTGGAGCAGGTGGCACAGGAGATGGCCCAGCACCAGCCGGAGACGGCCATCCTCATCACCCCCCATGGGCCGGCGCGGCGCGACGCCTTCGCCATCCTGGTTGGCCCGCGCGCCGACGGCAGCCTCGATGCTTGGGACGCGCCCCAGGTGACGTTCGCCTTCGAGAACGATGTGGAGGCGGCCTCCCTCATCCGCGAGGAGGCTGAGCGGGCCGGCGTGCCCCTGGAGCCGCTCGAGCGCTGGCGCTATCGCGACGCCGCAGGCCTCTGGTGCGAGGGGCTGGACTGGGGCTGCACCGTTCCCCTCTATTACCTGCGGTCGGGCTTGGCAGAGGCCAAGCTCGTGCTCTTGTGCACATCCTACCTGCCGCCGCGGCAGCACTTCGCTCTGGGGCAGGCCGTCGCCCGAGCGAGCGAGCGCCTCGACAAGCGGGTGGCCATCATTGCCAGCGCCGACCTCTCCCACAACCTGGCCTACGGCCCCGTCGGCCCCCTGTTCGACGCGATGATCGAGCGAGCCATCGCAGAGTGGGACATCAGGACCGTGGTGGAGATGGATTTCGGCTTCCGCCATGGGGCAGCCGAGGACGCAGTGCCGTCGCTGAGCTTCCTCATGGGCGCCCTGGACGGCCTGGCGGCCAGGCCCCGCGTCCTCTCCTACGAGGGGACCTTCGGCGTGGGCTATCTGGTGGCAGCCATCGATGTCGAACGGGGCGGAGAGCCTTCGGCAGGCCCTGGCGTGGACGCCGGAAGCCACCCCCTGGCTCGCCTGGCCAGGGAGGCGGTGGAGACGTTCGTCCGCCACGGTCGCACCATCGAGCCGGAGGAGCTGGCGGGAGAGATGCTCGAACGGGCGGGGGCGTTCGTCTCCATCAAGAAGCGGGGCGAGCTGCGCGGCTGCATCGGCACCATGGAGGCGACCCAAGCGAACCTGGCCCTGGAGGTCGTGCACAACGCAATCGACTCGGCGACGCGCGACCCCCGCTTTCTGCCCGTGAGCCCCGAAGAGCTCGACCAGCTCTCCTACAGCGTGGACGTCCTCTCGCCGGCAGAGCCGGTGGCCAGCCCCGAGGAGCTCGACCCCAAGCGCTACGGCGTCATCGTCCGCCTCGGCCTTCGCCGCGGCCTCCTGCTGCCGGACATCGAGGGGGTGAACACGGTGGAGGAGCAGCTATCGATCGTCAAGGCCAAGGCCGGCATCCGCCCCGAGGAATCGCCGGATCTGTTCCGCTTCACGGTGAGGCGCTGCACCTGATGGAGACCGCCGCCAGTGATTAGACCCTGCAACCAGGACGACCTCAGCCGCATGTGCGAGGTCATCAACGACGCCGCCACCGCCTACGAGGGCGCGATCCCCACCGACTGCTACCACCAGCCCTATATGCCCCTGGACGAGCTGGAGCGAGAGGCCGCCCGCATGACCTTCTACGGCTGGGAGGAAGACGGACGACTGATCGGCGTCGCCGGCTACGAGCCGATCAGGGATGTGACCCTGATGCGCCACTGCTACGTGCTGAGCGACCGCCAGCGGCGGGGCGTCGGCGGCGCGCTGGTGCGCCAGGTCATGGGCCTGACCACGACCGAGCGCCTGCTGGTGGGCACGTGGGCCGCCGCCACCTGGGCCATCCGCTTCTACCAGAAGCACGGCTTCCGCCTCCTGCCCGACGGCGACGCCCTCCT
>JALHUG010000015.1 GCA_022866185.1 Dehalococcoidia bacterium | reverse complement strand
GAGAGCCAGTAAAGGTAAACGAGGCCCTGCACAAACTTTGGGGCATCATTGACTCCCTGGCCACAGAGGTGGTGATGAGCCGCCTGCCTGCCGATCTAGACGAGGTGAGCAAGACTTACGCCCTCACCCTGGCTGGCAATCAAGAGATCCCCTTTGACAATTTGAGTATCTAACAGAACTGGCTGAGCCAGCGAATTAGGTCCATTTCAACCCACTCCTCTGCGGTCGCAGGGGAGACCCCATCTGGGGTATAATAGGTGTAACCTGACACCTACCCAGAAAGGGGGCCCCTCTCATGGCTGCAGCGAAGATACAACGGATTGCTCAGGCTCAGCAACGACGAGCCGAAAAGCAACAACGGCGCCGTCTCCGCGAGAAGAAGGCCGAAGCGAAACGACGCCCTGGCCGGCCCAAGCAGAAGCGCTACTACGCCAAAGCCCGCTTCTCTCTGAAGCGGCTCAGTAAGATCCTTAACAACATAGAAATCGTCATCACCGTGGCCCTGCCGGATACGCCCTTCACCAAAGACCCGCAGCGGATGTACTCCTGCTACCGCTTCCGGCCCATGGAAATCCAACTCCATGCTGACGGCACCCTGAAGGGCGGCATCCTCACCTTCGTCTTCGCCTGGATCGATTGGTCCTTCGTCCGGCTGCTGGTTGCTCCCTTCTACAAGACCTCGGGCGAGGGCGGCGAGCTCTGGGACCCGGTTACCATCTTCCTGCTCGACTTGCTGCGGGTCTTGTTGCACTTCTCCTCCCGCGACAAGTTGTTGGACGAACTGCGCCAAGAGACCCCCTTGGGTCGGCAGATCGCTACTTTCGTCGGCATTGACCCTTCGGCAAGCTCAGGGCAGGCCCTGGACAACCCCAAAGACCCCGCCCACAAGGTGCCTTCGGAGATGGCCTTCACGCACTTCCGCAACCGGCTCACCAACCCGCTGGTCTACGAAGCCATCTTCCACGTCATGGTCGGCCTCTTGCGCCAGTTAGACATCGTCACCTTCCGGGTGCTGGCCTTCGATTCCCTGTTGGTGGAGACCTGGGCCACCTTTCATGGTTGCGACAACGCCGGCCAGGCCGGGCATGGCTGCGAGCAGTGTCTCCTCTTCAAGCAGTGCGAGCGAGTGCCCTATGACCTGGAAGGCGGTGTGGGCCATCGTCGCAGTAAGGATAATCCCAGCAAGGTCGAGGCACTCTATTGCTTCAAGGTACACACCGGGGTCTCCTTCGAGGTGGAATTGGGCATGGAGTTGCCGGTGGTTCTCCTGGTCACCCCTGGCCAGGTCTATGATGGACATTACTTCGCAGCCCTGCTAGAACAGATGGAACGCTACCACGGCCAGGTGAAGGCCGTCTTTCACATTGCCGACGGCCACTACGACGATTTCAAGAACTACCTTGCCGCTCGGAAGCGGGGGGCCAGACCCATCTTTCACTACAACAAGCGCAACGAAGAGACCACCCCGGAAGCTCTGGACAACCGGGGTTACAACGAGGTAGGCTGGCCCTATGCTCCCTGTGGGATAGTGATGCACCCTCAGGGCTACGATGAGGATGACAAACGCCTGAAGTTCATCTGCCGCAAGGCCTGTCCCGCCGGTCAGGAGGGGTGTCGCTTCCGCGCCAACCAGGTGGGCTACGTCAAGAACGTACCTGTGGCGGAGAATTCTCGCCTGGTGCTGGAAATCCCGCGGGGCACGCGGCGTTACAAGATCATTTTCGCCCTGCGTTCCTCGGTGGAACGCAACAACGACTACTTTGCCGACAACGGACTGGCGCGGCCCAAGTATTATGGGCTGCACAACATGCAACTTAACGCCTTCTTGACCGGTATTGCCACCCTCTTGCGCAAGCTCTATGAACTCATCGAAGAAGCCAGTCAGCAAGAAGCGACCCCGGAGCGCTATCCCACCCTGGACCTGTGGGGGTTGCCTCTGGAGAAGGCCATCCGCGAGAGGTGGAAGCATTTTCACGAGGAGGACGAGCTATTAGCCTTCCCCGACGGCTGAGAAGGCTGCCAGCCGATAACGCATAGCCCGGCGAGCTAACTCCTTGCGGCGGTAGTCGCCAAGGGGGAAGGGGAGGTATACCCCGGAGATGGTTAGCGCCCGGGTACAGGTTGCGTTCTGCTCTCCGAAGATGTTGTACCAGCGGCCCGCTGCTGACCTGCTGAGCCGGATAGCTCATCACGGCTCACTTCGGGGGGTTGTTAAAGAGCAACACCTGCTCGGTGCCTCCGTCTGACCCCTTCAGAGAGACAGCGGAGGGAGTTCTGTTAGATACTCAATCAAAGGAATGCTCTGCACCGCTTCGACAGCTTCCTCTACGTTGGAAACCAGAATTCCGTTATAGCCGTGCTCCAGGATCTCCGGCATGCTGCCTCTGCGGAAGGCAATCACCGGCGTGCCGCAAGCTAGGGATTCAATCACCGAAAGACCGAACGGCTCCTCGAAATTGATCGGATGCAGCAGGGCGTATGCTCCTCCCATGAGACTGTCGCGCCTTACCGGGTCCACGCTACCAACGTAGGTAACGGTATGGTCATCAATGCACGGCTCAACCCAACGTTGGAAGTATTCACGATCGTGAATAAGGCCGGCAATGATGAGTTTCATCCCTGCTCTTCGGGCGATCTCAATGGCTTCTTTCGTACCCTTGTCCGGATGGATTCTTGCGAAAAAAAGCAGGTAATCGCCGGGAGTTGGCTGATAGGTGAATTGTTCCAGGGCGATGCCGTGGTAAACCGTGGCAATGTAAGTCAATGACGGCAGTCTGTTAGCATTGCTGATGGAAACGTAATAAGTCCTTCCATTGTATTTCTCATACACCGGATAGATCCTAGGCGACGAGAAGCCCTGGATGGTGGTCAGCACCGGCGTAGATACCAGACCGCTGTAGGTGAGCGGCAGAAAATCAAAGTGATTATGGATCAGATCGTATTCTTCAGCATGTTCAAAGACTTCGGAAATGTGCAGGCATTCCCATACCTTGACGTCAATTGTCTTATCCTCTTCATACCCTCTTGGACATACAGCATGCAGCTTTGCGTTGGTAATTGAGTCGGCTGTGGCATAGAGGGTGACGTCCAAGCCGCGTTTGACCATGCCCTCAGTTAATAAGGAGGCCACGCTTTCGTACGGGCCATAATGCCGGGGTGGGGTTCG
>JALHUG010000106.1 GCA_022866185.1 Dehalococcoidia bacterium | reverse complement strand
TGGTGACGGCGTGGATGTTCCTGTCGCCGACGGTGACCGCCAGCGATTCGGGCTTGAGGCGGGCGCCCTTGCAGGCCGGACAGGGGTTGGCCGCCATGTAGCGCTCGATCTCCATGCGCACGTAGTCGGACTCCGTCTCGCGGTGGCGGCGCTCCAGGTTGGGGATGACCCCTTCGAAGCTGCTGTCGTAGTACTGGGTGCGGCCGAACTGGTTGACGTACGTGACGGTCACCATCTCGCCGCTGCCGTACAGGATGCGGTCCAGGTGCTCCGGCTTCAGGTTCTTCACCGGAACGTGAGTCGAGAAGCCGTACTTGTCGGCCACCGCCTCGATGAGGCGATAGTACCAGGTGGCGACAGTGCCGGCGCGCGACCAGGGCTGGATGGCCCCCTGGGCCAGGGTCAGCTCCTTGTTGGGGATGACCAACTCGCGGTCGATCTCCAGCTTCACCCCCAGGCCGGTGCAGACGGGGCAGGCGCCGTGGGGGCTGTTGAAGCTGAAGTTGCGGGGGGCCATCTCGCCCAGGCTGATGCCGCAGTGGACGCAGGCGAAGTGCTCCGAGTACAGGCGCTCGTCAGGGCCGACCTGAAGGTCGGCCCCTACGGGAGGGTCGATGGACACCTGGACGATGCCGCCGCCCAGCCGCAGGGCCGTCTCCACCGAATCGGCCAGGCGAGAGGCCGCGCCCGAGCCGTCGCCTTCTGCCTCCTCGGTGATCACGCGGTCGACGACGATCTCGATGGAGTGACGCTTGTTCTTATCGAGAAGGATGTCCTCGGCCAGGTCATGGATGCGGCCGTCCACCCGCACCCGGACGAATCCCGCCTTGCGGGCGTCCTCGAAGACCTGGAGGTGCTCGCCTTTGCGGTCGCGCACCACCGGCGCCATGATCATCAGGCGGCGGCCGGCGGGCAGGGCGAGGATGGAGTCGACGATCTGCTGCACCGTCTGGCGCTCGATGGGGCGGCCGCACTGGGGGCAATGGGGGTGCCCTACGCGGGCGAAGAGCAGGCGCAGGTAATCGTAGATCTCCGTCTGGGTGCCCACGGTGGAGCGAGGGTTGCGGCTGGCCCCCCGCTGGTCGATGGAGATGGCCGGGGAGAGGCCCTCGATGTAGTCCACATCGGGCTTCTCCATCTGCCCCAGGAACTGGCGAGCGTAGGCAGAGAGCGATTCGACGTAGCGGCGCTGGCCCTCGGCGTAGATGGTGTCGAAGGCGAGCGAGCTCTTGCCGGAGCCGGAGACGCCGGTGATGACGACCAGCTTGTCGCGGGGGATGGTGACGTCGATGTTCTTGAGATTGTGCTCGCGGGCGCCGCGGACGATGATGGCGTCCAGAGGCATGAGACCTCCTCCTCAGGCCCAAGGCCGATCGTTAATTGTAGCACGCGGGACGGTCTCGAACAAGGGTGCTAAGGGGGAGGTGGTGAAGTGCAACCTCATAGACCGTAGGATATAATGCCGCTAGCGTTTCGATAGGAGGCTGCTGCATGGGTGAAGGGAAATACGGAGAGATCAAAGGCCCTTATCTTCAACGATCTATCAAACAGCGGATAGAAGCATTCTTCTTGGCTAACATCGGGAAGATTGTCACTAGGGAACAAATCATCGAGGTAGCAAAGGATCCGCAAACTGCCAGAGAGCCCGAAAACTGGCACCAGCGGCTGTCCGAGCTTCGGACTGACGACGGCTACACCATTCTTTCGTGGAGGAACCGAGGGGATCTGAAGATCAGCGAGTACCTTATGCCGAGTCCCGCGAAGAGGCCGAAGGTAGGCAGGCGCGTCCAGATCCAACCCCCGACGTGGCAGTTGGTGTTGAAGCGAGCGAACTATCGGTGCGAGTGGAATGAAGGAGGTGTCGTATGTGGACTAAGAGAGGGCGACATTGACCCCATTGGCGGTGGAACGGTGAGGCTTTCTCCGGATCACAAGACTCCACACGCTCTCAACCCCGATGTCGATCCTGGTGATCCGGAGAAATGGCAAGCATTGTGTGGCAGACACCAAGTGATGAAGAAGAACTACTGGGATGACAATACGGGCTGGCTGAATGTTTATGCCATCGTCCAGGCAGCATCGGAACAGGAGAAAAGAGCCGTTTACGAGTTTCTTAGAACCTACTTTGGTGACTAGCCAGAACGACCGGCTCTGACGACTGTATACGTGCCTTGGTGATTCGAATGTATTCTTCAGAGGAGTCGCAGAGAATGGCCCGTCTACCGAGGGCTCGGCATACTACCCCGGTGGTTCCGGACCCACACATCGGATCAAGCACTAGGTCGCCCGCCTCGGTCGTCATCAATATCAGTGGCTCGATCACCTTAAATGGCTTCTGCGCCGGATGCCCTGTTTGTTCTGACCTACCTACAAAACCAATATTAAGGGGCACTTCAATAACACTTGGCGGGCCGGGCATGTACCTCAGCTTGCCTTGTCGTTGCTTTTCCAGTTGGGCCCCATTCAGGAAGTGTTCTGGAAAAAGCCTGGCCCCGCGCTCTGCAATATGCAAGCAGGCGAGCTGAGCCGAGCGCCAACCCCGAATGACCGAGGGACAGTTCTTGTAGTACCAGGTAAGCCACGCCACCAGCTCGAAGCCGTGGGGCAGCCTGTCTAGCACGAAGTGGACAATCTCAGGGAACCCCCAGACAAAAATGTGGGTCGAAATATGGGCTGCCTCATCCACTACTGCGGTAAGCCACTCTTCGTAGTCTTCTCTCACCCCGCCCACGCCCTTGTTATACCAAGGATCGAGGACAGTTGTGGTGACGGGTTCCTTAACGCCGCGAAGGGTATCGAATACGTCCTGGGCGGGTAGAACGAGTATATCTGACATCTGCTCTGTCTTCTTTGCCTCTAGCTATGCGAACAGGCCTAGTGTAAGCCTTCGTATTGTGGTGAGACCAGATCTCTTGACAATCCAGCCGCCCTCGCCCCGCGGGAGCTTCCCCTGGAACTCCTCCAGGCGGCGCTCCAGGTTGCGCTGCACCAGGGCTATGGTCAGGTCGCCGCGGGTGCGCTCGAGGGTGCCGCGCACGGCGTCGGTGGTGTGGCGAAGGCCGCCGGTGATAGCCTCCGGATAGTCCATGGTCACCATGACGGCGTAGATGTCGTCCATGGCGGCTAGAATGCTCTCGCAGCGGCCGATGTCGCCGGCGCGCAGGCTGTCCAGCAGATGGCGGCGCAGCTCGCCCACCGCCTCGCCCAGGCCGTTGAGGTAGGCCGGGTGGTCGACACCCAGGTCGGCGGGCGAGGGCAACGGGCGGCCGGCCACCAGGGCCAGGGTCAGGCAGCCCTCGGCAAACTCCTTCTGAGCATTGTGGACGAAGCCGGCGTAGAAGACATCCCGATGGTCGGTCAGGGCCTTGGCCGCCTGCTCCAGCAGGCTCTTGGCCTGAGCCAGTAGGTCCTCGGCGGCGGCGAAATCCGCGCGATGGACGGCGCGGATGGCGTTAGCCGAATGGCGCAGGGCGTCGCGGCAGAGGGCCAAGCCCCGTTCGCGAGCGGCGTGCTTGGCATCCAGGTGGACGCGCACGTCCTCCGCGATGGCGTTCAGGCGCTTGGCTGGCTGCTCGGCTTTCTTTGGCATCGGAAAGTGCTATGAGTCCTTCAGCGGCGAGGGGAGATCCCCCTCGCGGGCGGCGTCGATCATCTTGCGCGTCTCCTCGGGCATCTCTAGTCCCTGCTCGCTGAACTTTCGCTCCACCCAGCGGCCGATCTGGCGCGGGTCCTTGTAGTCCTCCAGCCGCCTGGGCTCACTGCCGTACTCCTCCAGGATGGTTTCGTCCGATTTGCGGTAGGCAAAGCGGGAGACGACCCGCTCCAGCTTCCTGCCGCCGCAGTGCTGGCACTGGGCCTGGTAGGACGCGTCCATAGTCTTGACGAAGACGCTGGTCAAACGGCCACAGTCCTGGCACTTGAACTCATAGATGGGCATGCCTAGCTCTGGAACCCCCTAGTCGAAGTCATCTAGTGGCCCTTCCTCCGCGCCTTCGCCGAGATCGTCGGGCATTTCGCCGGCCTCCATGCGCTCCACCATCTCGTCGAACTCTGGCCCCAGCTCCTCGCCCATCTCCCGGCCCATGCGCCGCGCCCAGCGGGCCACGCTGCGGGGGTCGCTCTCATCGAGGTCGGCCAGGCTGGCGCCGGAGGCCAGGTCTTCGAAGTGGCTCTCCTCCGGGCGCAGCACGGCCACCCGCGACATGAGGCGGGTCAGGTCGGCGCTGCCGCAGTGGGAGCAAGCGGCTGCGGTCGCCCCCTGGATGCTCCGCTGGAAGACGCTCACCCGCCTCTGGCAGCGATTGCAGCGATACTCGTAGATGGGCACGGCCGACTACCAACCCTCCTCCGCATAGCATAGAGGCAAAGCTAATCGACGTCCACCCCTGTAGGGTTTCAGGAGATGTGAGACAGAAGGGAGGTGATTGACGTCGGGCCTGGGCTGTAGGCTAACGGAAAACCAGATCCCAATAACCTACAGGAGGCCCGACATGCACAAAGCTCGCACACCCT
>JALHUG010000105.1 GCA_022866185.1 Dehalococcoidia bacterium | reverse complement strand
TGCAGGCCGAGCGCGAGCTGTATCTGGGCATCGTGATCGATAGCGGCAGCGCCCGGCCGGTGGTGATGGCCAGCGAGGCCGGCGGCGTGGACATCGAGGAGGTGGCCGCCAGGTCGCCGGAGAAGATCCACAAGGCCTTCGTCGACCCCGCCGTGGGCTTCCAGCCCTACGAGGGGCGCCAGCTAGCCTTCGCCATCAACCTCGGCAGCGACCTCCTGCGACCGGCCGGCGAGCTCATGAGCGGCCTGTACAGGGCCTTCGCCGCCAAGGACGCCTCCCTGGCCGAGATGAACCCCCTGGTGGTGACCAACGACGGCCGCCTGCTGGCCCTGGACGCCAAGATGAACTTCGACGACAACGCGCTCTTCCGCCACCCGGAGATCGCCGCGCTGCGCGACCGCGACGAGGAGGACCCGCTGGAGGTGCAGGCCCGCGAGCTGGGCATAAACAACTTCGTCAGGCTCAGCGGCAACATCGGCTGCGTGGTGAACGGCGCCGGGCTGGCCATGTCCACAATGGATGCAATCAAACTGGCCGGCGGCGAGCCCGCCAACTTCCTTGACATCGGCACCGTCAACGACGTGGCCCGCGTGGTCAACTCCTTCAAGATCCTCACCGCCGACCCCGACGTGAAGGCTATCCTGATCAACATCTTCGGCGGCATGGCCCGCGTGGACATCATCGCCCAGGGGATCGTGGACGCCTACAGGGAGATGCAGATCGAGGTGCCGGTGGTGGTGCGCCTGGCGGGGATGAACGTGGCCGCCGGCGAGCGCATCCTGGCAGATGCCAAGCTGCCCCTTATCCGGGCGCTAGGCCTGGGCGAGGCCGCCCGCAAGGCCGTGGAGGCAGCAAGGAGCTAATCGCGTGGGGATCTGGACAGTTATTAAGGGTGCGTGGAACGCAACAGGCAAGCTGACAGGGCTGCTACGCCTAGCCAGGGAGCTGCAGAAGGACGCCGACGCCCGCATTGCCATTGGGCTTGAGAGAATGCTAAGCAACCTTGACGAGCGGTTGAGGTCAGCCGCCAGCGACGAGGAGAGGGCCGAGATCGTCGCCCAGCGCCGCCAGGTGCTTATCAGTCAATTTGAGTACGAGCAGAAGCGGATCGCGCGGTTGGGCCCTATGATCATGAAGGAGTGGGGACCTCCAGGGGCCGTAACCAGCGATGCTCCACCCTTGCCGGAGCCAGAGCGGCGGGCCCTCAGCGCGGCGGCAACCGCTGCCGCCCTGCAACCAGCAAGGAGCTTCTACGACTATTTGTTAGCGGGAAACGCCTTCTACGCAGCGCAGGATTTCGAGAACGCGCTACGGGAGTACAACGCAGCGTTGAAGCTTCGCCCCGACGACCCCGATGTCCTCAACAACCGCGGCACCACCCTGGACGAGCTGAAGCGCTACTAGGAGGCCCTGGCCGACCTCGACCGCTCCCTGGCACTCCGTCCCGACCACCCCGACATCCTCTACAATCGCGGCAACACCCTGAGCCACCTCAACCGCTACGACGAGGCCCTGGCCGACTACAACCGCGCCCTGCAACTGCGGCCCGACGACCCCACCACCCTCAACAACCGGGGCGGCGCCCTGGTCGACCTGGGGCGCTACGACGAGGCCCTGGCCGCCTCCAACCGCTCCCTGGAGATCCGCCCCGACGACCCCAACACCCTCAACAACCGCGGCCTCGCCCTGGACGGGCTCAAGCGCTACGAGGAGGCCCTGGCGGACTACAACCGCTCGCTCGAGCTGCGGCCCGACGACGACCCCACCACCCTCAACAACCGGGGCGGCGCCCTGGTCGACCTGGAGCGCTACGACGAGGCCCTGGCCGACTACAACCGCTCGCTGGAGATCCGCCCCGACCATCCCGACGCCCTCACCAACCGCGGCGCCGCCCTAGGTCACCTCAAGCGCTACGAGGAGGCTCTGGCCGACACCAACCGGGCGCTCGAGCTTCGGCCCGACCACCCCGCCACCCTCTACAACCGCGCGTGCTACCTCTCGCTTACGCAGCGCTACGAAGAGGCGCTCCCCGACCTCCGACAGGCCATAGCGTGTGACGCCAAGTACCAGCGCATGGCGCGTGAAGACGAAGACTTCGACGGCCTAAAGAAGGATCCCCAGTGGGGACCAAAGTTCTGGGAGCTAGTGGGAACGGAGGACCAGGCTTGAGCATCCTCGTCGATTCCAGCACCCGCCTGGTCGTTCAGGGCATCACCGGCCGCGAGGGCAGCTTCCAGACCCGCCGCTGCATCGAGTACGGCACCAATGTGGTAGCCGGCGTCACCCCCGGCCGCGGCGGCGAGACCTTCGATGAGAAGGTGCCTGTGTTCAACACCGTCCAGGAGGCGGTGGACGAGGCCAGCGCCAACTGCTCGCTGATCTTCGTGCCCGCCGCCTTCTGCGCCGACGCCGTCCTGGAGGCAGCCGCCGCCGGCATCTCCACCATCGTCTGCATCACCGAGGGCATCCCAGCCCAGGACATGGTGATGGTGCGCAACTACCTCCAGCCCCAGGGAATCCGCTTGGTCGGGCCCAACTGCCCCGGCGTCATCACCCCCGGCCAGGCGCGGGTGGGCATCATGCCCAGCGACATGTTCTCGCCCGGCCGCGTGGGGGTCATCTCCCGCAGCGGCACCCTGCTCTACGAAGTGGTGGCCCAGCTCGGCGAGCGCGGCATCGGCCAGAGCACCTGCATCGGCGTCGG
>JALHUG010000104.1 GCA_022866185.1 Dehalococcoidia bacterium | reverse complement strand
CCACTCCGGGATCTCCGTTGGACCCCCTTCCAGTGGCATGGCGCTGAGGACATAGGGCCCGACACGTAACTCGCCGCCATCTAGGAGGCGATCCAGCAGGCCCTTGTCCAGCACCATCTGTTTCAGTGCCTTCTTGCTCATGCGCAGGCGCCTGGTCGGTTCCTTCGCCTCTTCCTGTGCGTCGAAGTAGTCACCTAGCACCGCCTCTAGGCCGGGGTCCTGGACCTCGCCCTCCTGGAAGGCCCGCTGGGGCCGCTTTGTCGCTGAGACCATCTAGGTCTCTCCTTTCCTGATCCGCTCGAGCGCGGCCATCGTCCTGCCCTCAGCCAACTCGTAGATCGCCTCCAGGTGCGCCCGCCAGCAGTCCGGCGCGAACTCGATAGTCGCGTACTCTATCACCAGGCACTTCCACCCATCCGGCGTCATGTACCAGGCGCGGGGCATTTCGACATTCACCCCGTCGGTGCCGCGGCAGGGGATAACGATCACAGCAGTACCTCTTGCGCTAGTCGCTTGACCGCGATCTCACAATACTTCTCCTCGATCTCAATCCCGATGGCCTTGCGCCCCAAGTCTTTCGCGGCGCGGAGCGTGGTGCCGGAGCCCATGAAGGGGTCGAGGATGGTTCCCTCAAACTTGCCGACTAGTTCCCGCATCAACTTGATAGGCTTCTCCGTCGGATGCCCCCATTCATTGGGAGTGACATTGTGAGTTAGAACATCGGACCCGAAGAAGAGCCCGTCAGCCTTTCGGCCACGCCCCCAGTAACAGATCGGCTCCCAGTGGGGCATGAAGGGCGACGCACAGACGGCTAGGGATAGTGGCTTGACCCAGCTCAGGAGCCAGTCTGGTCGGTGTAGGCCTAGGCGCAGATAGTGACTCAGGGCGGTTTGGCTCATAAATGATAGGATGACGGGGAATTGAGGCAGGGGCATCAGCTCGAGGCAGTTATCCCACCACTCGCACCACTCCGGCCAGGGTAGCCGGTCATTTGTGTGCTCCCCATAGTTCTTGCCGCAGTTGTAGGGCGGGTCGGTGATAATTACATCGGCTTCCAGCAGCGGCAGGATGTCATGGCAGTCGCCGTGGTATATCACGATGTCGTCGCGCTCGTAGTAGGGCTCCGGCAGACTCACGCCCACGTCACCACCGCCTCCCGGAGATACCACCGCATCACGCGCCGGTAGTGCCGGTGTCGCAGGGCCTTCCGCAGCGCCTCAGCGCGGCTCTTGCGGTTATGGGGCCCGCCGTATCCGACCTGGGTGAGCTGGTGGCTGTTCATCTCTGGGCCGCCGCCGCCTGCATTTCCGGCTTCTCCTCCTCGGGCACCACTTCCAGGACGCGATCCCGAAGGGCACCCTGGTCGATGTCACTAGCGGCGCACCAAAACTGTAGGGCTTTGGAGTCACCCAGGAGCCACGAACGGGCTTTCGTCCTGAGTCCCATCTCGCCCTTCAGGGTTAAGTCGGAGACGGCACGCCCAATAACCGCTAGGGCCAGACACCGTGCGGGGTCGGTGGCGTCGTCCATCACACTAGTCCTCCACTCACCTGAGGTTGATCCTCATACGGTATGGGTTGCCGCCACCAGTTTGTGCCAGGCCGCCGGCAGATCGCCGATCGCCATCTCCTCGCAGCCAAGGTCCTTGAGGACGGCCGCCTTGTTCGGGTAGCCGAGGAGGTCGTGGGCGTGCTTGTAGAGGTCACCTAGGTTGCGGAGTTTGGGCATCGGCTCCTCGGGGGCGGGCCGTTCGGCCTCAGCCGATGTCAGCGGTTCGCCCGCTTCCGTTGGCTCTGCGATTTCGGCGGCTGCCTCCTCTGGGTAGAACCCCTCCGGTATCTCCTCCTCGTCCGGCTCAGGGTGGGGCTCTGGGAGAAGAGCCTCGATGATGGGCTTCGCCATGCTCTCGACCAACTGGGCCAGGCCGAACGGGGTTGAGACTTGCAGCACGTGGACTGTCTTCTTCTTGCCGTTCGGTGCTACCTCTTGGGAAATCACTTTGAGGATCAAGGGGATGCCCGCAATCCGCCCGCCCGTGAGCATCGCCAGGTACTCGAAGAAGCCGTTGATGTTCAGAATCGAGTTGACGCTCGAAGTGTCGAGCTGGTAGATGCCTAGCCCCGGCGCCTGGGGGATGGCGAATTGCAGCATCATCAGCCGCTTGCACTTGGCGGCGTCATAGGCGGGGCATGGCGGATGATCCTCATACCCCTGCCCCCAGCACTCGATGTCGTCGCGCCTAACGGTCTCCTTGGAATCGTGCTTGGCCCACCTGTCGGCCGGAATCGGCTGCGTGATGTCACCGCCAGCCTTTACCAGGGCCTCGCGGTCGAATAGGGCATCGGCCTTGTAGCCATCGCCTTTGCAGACCAGGCCCACGGTAGCCTTGTAGGACCGGAACCACTGCGAGGCCACCTTCTCTGGATCGTTGGAGAGGAACATGATGGGCAATTCCACTGGCCCCGGCTCCTCCTTGCAGGCACCGTCACAGAATGGCACCTTGCCTTTGAGAGCCTCTAGGACATCAGGCGGGCAGAGGAAGTGATCAAGGGCCTTCGGGTACTCTGTGCCCCTACCGCTGTCGACCTTGCGGCCCAGGCGTATCTTGCCCAAGCGGGGCATACGAGGGCGGTCGGAGACGTTACGGATTGGCATGGTTCACCTCGTCCAGCACCGGCCCCAGGTCGGTGGCTATCGTGGCGGCCGGCTCCTGATACTGCCGCACGAAGTCGAAGTTCGCGGGCGCCGCCTTCGCCAGCTTCTCGAACTCGCGCACGTCCAGGCTCAGGGCCATCTTGTGATTCATGGCCCACCGCTTCGCCTCATCGGCCTCATAGTCCAGGCGGGTCCGCATGACGATCTTGATGCCGGGCGCCGGCGCGAGGTCGCCTGTCTCTTGGAAGGCGGCGATGGCGGCCTCACGGAGGGCCGGGACGGCCATATTCAGTTCATCTTGGGCCGCCAACCGTCGGTTCAGGAGTCCTTGGTGATCCTCCTCCCATTTCCGTTTCGCCTCGGCCACCTCGGCATCCAAAGATGCCACGATCAACCGTGCGCGGTGTAGGCGGTCGAGTAGTTCGAGTAGGTCTCTCATGCCGGCATCGCCTTACGCAGTCTGGGTAGGCCCTCACCTGGGCGCTTCACCGGCCCGCCCGGTCGCATGAGACAGCCTTCGGCGGCGCTGCCACCGGAGACGGGCGCATAGCCGCTCGTGTCCACCGCCGCGAGGGCGGCGAGGCCCTGGCGCTGTTCCTCGGTGAAGACGCCGTGGGCGTGGCCCTTGAAGTTCTCCTGGCGGAGTTCTCTCTCACTGCCAGCGAAGCCGGTCATATTGGCCGCCTCCGATCCAGGCATCGCCAGCGCCCAGGCCGCCTTGCAGACGAGGGCGCGGAACTCCTTGAATAGCCTCAGTGTCTCATTGGCGTACCCAAGGGCCGCGCTGAGTTGGGTGATCTCCTCCTCTTGGGCCTCAGTCACCGCCGCCAGCATCACGACGCTGCCCTCCGGCGATAGGTCACCTTTGAGGACAGCACGGATGGCCAGACGGCGGGCCTCCGGCTCGCTAAAGTCTTGGGTCTTGACATCGGTTCTGGTGGTCATGGTATCCTCGATTCAGCTAGTCCCCCTTGACTGGGGGCATGAGAGCCCCGACCCGGAGTTAGTCCCCTGGGCCGGGGCCCTCGCTACTGTGGCACCATCACATTGGCCTGCTTGCTTGCTCGACTAGCGGATAGCGGCACCTCCTTCCTCATCTGGCGTCTCACCTTCCGGCTGCGTAGGCAGCGGCGGAGACAGTACCCTCGTTCATCCACCTGCCCCCAGCCACAGCCATTGACGCACCAAGCGAGGCAGTAGTCAGTCATAATTGCTAACCTTAATCCCTAGCTAGTCCACAATCGCCGACAGTGGCCGGGGACGGCGAATCATGGAAATCTACCCGCCCATCCCGTCTATACCGCTGTGCCAGCGTCCTGAGCCGGTCGCTGCGTATTTCCGGTGCTGGGCGGCCCCTGCGCGAAGAGAAGCGGTAATAACAGTGACCTCCGTGCCGACACGGGATGATCTCCGTCACCTTGATGGGCCTGCCGAGCCGGAGCCAGTCCACGTAGGGCTGGACATAGAGCGGCCGGGCGTAGTCGCCGACCTGAAACTTGCGCGTGGTCATGGCTTGTCCTTGTGCTGCGTCTGGCAGTGCCGCCGTAGGTTCTGGAAGGTACGATGGCAGAAGGGGCAGACACCTGCTTTGATTCGCTCCATCAAGTTCAGCAAGTCCCGTCGCCGACGAATTGAGATTCCTTCTAGCCGTTCGTACGCTTCTTGGAGAGTTTCAACACGTCTCTCCGCTCGTTTCAAGTCAGCCTCTAGAGAGTCACGGTGGCCGAAGACATTGCCGTGTCCGACAGGACAGTAGAAGGTTCGCCCGTCCTCATACCGATCGGACTCAAAGGAGGTCGGCAACCCGAATATGATCCCGCATTCAGCACAGTCCATGACGGTAAGGGCGACAGTTCTCCTTATGGCCTTGACCTGATAGACACGAGATG